>JALWNS010000411.1 GCA_027083655.1 Bacteroidales bacterium
GGCACTACACTTCAACCTCCTCTCTGAAATCCCCTATTCAAGCCAAACTTTATCCTAAAAATCCAATTTTACCGTCAAAGTCGGGAAAGAATTAGACGTCAATGTCTTAATAGTAAAAATCCTCTACAGAAAAAGGGGCTACTTTTAAGTAGCCCCTTTTTCTAAATTATAAATAATAAATTTAACGAGTAATCTTGTATGATACTTGTCCCTCAGCAGTTGTTATACGTACAAAGAAAATAGAACCCTGGGCAAAGCTCATATCAAGTTTATTAATCTCACTATTAGCAGAATAGCGTTTTACTACTTTACCAGAGGCATCAACAATATCAATAACAGCAGGTAAGTTATCCTTTGGCAACGTCACAGTTATCTCGTTAACAAATGGATTTGGATAAATGTTTACATCTGTCTCCAATGCCACTGGATTAGCATGAGGTCTACCTCCCTTAAGTACTAATGTAGCAACATCACTGTTTATAGAACCACAATCACCTGTTATCTCGCAATAATAATCCCCTGCATCATTTGTTCCTACGTTTGTTATATGCAAATCCGGTGTTAAAGCACCTGAAATATCACCACCATCTACCATTGCTACGCCATTATGATACCACTGGTAAGTTAATCCATTACCTTCTGCAACAACACTAAATGTTACATCAGAGCTATACCTTGCATATACATCCTGGGGTTGCTGGGTTATAGTTATACCACTGCCAATTGACAAAGTAGCGGTATTAGAAGTAACAGAACCGCAATCATTAGAGACAACACAGTCATAATTACCTACATCCGAAGAACTTACACTTGAAATAGTATAAGAGCTTGATGTGGCACCTGGTATGTCCTCACCATCCTTACGCCACTGATATGTCAGATTTGTGCCTGTTGCTGAAACAGAGAATGTAACACTACTGCCTTCGCATACATCAGCGCTTTGTGGTTGCTGTGTAATTACTGGTAGGTCACAGGTACCACCGTCATCATCAGAGCTTCCAGAACCTAGATCTATAGAGGCTATTCTTGTGGCCCAATACCAACTTCCTGTTGTATACTCTGTTGTGAACCAGAAAGTTGTATTATCAGTTGGGTCTACACTCATCATTGCATAGTCTCCCCATCTGCTAACACCTGTTTGTGCAGCAGATCCTTCGAAGACAGAAGTCTCCGGTAAGGTCATAACGCCAAGGGGATCACTTGCCAGACGTCCAGTTACTCGAATAGAAGGATACATATTTTCGCTAGATACAGAATAGCCAAGTGCAATATCACCGTTTGCATTCATTGCAATAGATGGCATCCAACGCCATAGGCCATCTCCAGGGTTGTATGTTCCTTGCTGGTAAATATACCAACCATTACCTTCATCACGTAGCTCGTACCAACGTATAGCAGCAACACCTCCATCATTTACTGTACGACTCAGTACCAAAGAATTGTGGTCTGAGAAAGGACGGAAGTAAGCACGAAACATCATTCTATCGTTTAACAGGTCAAGTGTAGTCGTTGTTCCCTGCTGTGGGACACCAGAGCTGAAAGCAGAGTTAAATTCTGCTGGAGTGAGGCGAGCAACTTCGACAAACTGGCTATTTGCAGTATTATTCCAATCTACATAAAAGGCATATATTTCAAGAGCATCTGCTGACCAATAAGTATTGTCATCTTCATCATACACAAAATAATTAGGAGTTCCTAATGGAGGAAATACATCCGCATCTGATGGCAAGAATGAGAAACTATTATCAACATTTAATTGATAAACCATTCTTGCGTCTGGATCGCCAGCAAGCATTTTGTCTCTTTCCAGAGCTGCTACATAAGTACCCTGATAGCGGCCATTTGTTGCTCCAAAAGCATTAGCTGATAAATAATAAGCATCTGGCCATACACCTAACTTGGGATAGTCTGGCATATTTTCAAACTGGAAAGCATATCTGTAGTATGCTCCTGTTGGGTCTGATGAAACTGAAACAGCAACCAACTCCCATTGTGAGTTATCATCTGTACTTATAGCAAACTGCGAAATTATCCAACGTTGTGCATTTTCATCATAAAGAATTACAGGGTCTCCATCATTTGTTCCAGTCCAAGGACCATCGAAGCCATCCCAGAAAACAGATGTCCTCTGTGGTCCCCAAATCAAATTTCCATTCCTGTCATATATAGCAGTCATATTATTAACTGCCTGTACATAATAATCAGGACTAATATCCCCTTGTGTGTCCGGTGGGGCTACCAGACCGTCAACATTATCAGAGTTCTTAAGACCTGCAAACTCCTTCAAAACTGTAATGGTACCACTTGTTGTTGCTTTAACAAAACGCTGACTTAGCGGATCTGCAGAGTTTTCCACTTTCTCAAACAACCTGAACAGAAAGTGGTTTGGTATCTCACGTTCTTCCTTTTTTGGCAGGTATTGCCACCCTTCTATGGGCTTCATGTCTTTGAGAGGCTTAGAAATATCAAAATACTTAGCCTTCTGGACCATCATCTGTCCAGCCTTCTCCTGTGAAAAGACCTGTGTAAAAACAAGTGAAAAAACGAAAACAAAGAAAAGTTTAATGTACCGTCCCATGATAAATAACCTTTTAAA
>JALWNS010000412.1 GCA_027083655.1 Bacteroidales bacterium
CTTATGTAAAGATTAAAGTATTTGATATTCAGATTATTAGTATCTGTAGTTTGGATAATTTTTATAACAGGAACTTTGTCAGGAATAGTTTTTACTTTAATACTAATGTTATTGGTTAGACCTTCCGGGCTAGACAGGCCAATGTTAAGATTTAAGTCCTTGGGTATGACCAGGGAATATATATTTTTTTCCTTTGCCTTGATTGTATCCGTTACAGCAGTGTCTATAGAGAAGATTATTTGTTTAGTGTTCTGTGTCTTTAATGTAATTCTGATCATACTACCCTCAGGGACAATCAAATTGGTTATATTACTAAATTCTTGAGCCTTTAGCTTTGTGTATTTGGGTGGGATGACGAGAAATTTGCTAGAAGAAAGCCTTGGTATATATTTGATTTTTAATTTATAAGTTTTCGATCTAAAACCAGCTGCAGAGAAATAAAATTCAATAGGCTGCTGGGGATTTTTTATTGTATAAAAGAACAGGTCTTGGTGCTTGTTGTCCCGTGACATCAGGAATTGATGGCCATTGAGAGAAATAAAGACATTATTAGGAATTTCTTTTCCTTTAAGCCTAAGCCTTATTACAAAATCTGTATCTTGCTTTGCTTCAAGACTTTTATTTAGTATGACAAATTCAAAAGGTGCAGGTGGTTGAAAATATTTATTGTAATTGACAAATTTTTTTGTACCAGTGCGCAATATATCAGTGTTAACAAACGCAATTACAAGCAAGAAAATAATTGTTATGATAAGGTATCTGAATGAATTGCTTACTTGCTTTAGAGTGATAATATTCCTAAAGTCTAAGTATTTAAGTTGTTTTATTTTTTGGTTTATAGAAGCATTAACCAACGGGTTTTTTTCTTCCCTCTGGCTAAGCTCAATTATGCTAAGCAGCCGGTCGTCAAATCCAGGATCGAGTTTTATTATAAGTGTTGCTGCTTGTTTGTAATTTATACGTTTTTTTTTGCTAAATAAGGGCAAAATTTTCAACAATACGAACTCAATAAATAAAGAAGTCGAGATAAGGATATAAAAGGTGAAAATAATGCACTTTGTCGAAATAGATGGATAGGTAAAAAAGTTAAACAGGACTACCAAAAGAGAGATCAAGATGAAGATGCTAAATCCTATAGTCAAGTTTTGCAAAAATTTGATAAAGTGGTATTTGAATATAAACTTGTCAAGTTCTTTGTAGAATATGTCTGTTCTTGAGTTCATAATCAGATATTTAACCAGTCTTCTGGATTGAGTTTCTGGGATTTATGCCAAATTTGGAAGTTAAGAATAGGATATTCCTCTCCTTGTAGGCGGTGTATGGTACCTATACTCTGGCCTGCATTTAATTTTTGGCCAGGATTTACAAAGACTTCATAAAGATTTGAATAGACGGTGTAATAGTCCCCGTGGTTTACAAGCACTGCCCTACGCTTGTTAGGCAAAGAGATTATATTAGTCACCTTGCCCGCAAACACCACTTTTACAATAGTATCATTGAGTGAGGTTATATCAATACCATCGTTTCGTACTTTAATTGATTTTAGTTTTGGATGTTCGTGTACTCCAAATGGAATAACGATTAGTGCGTTTTCGAGGGGAGGCTTTAGTAAACCTTTATTATGATAGAAAAGTGAAGTTATTTTTTCTGCTTCAAAACCGGCTTTGTCAATATTTATTTCATTCAGGACTGTTCTATTTAATTCGTTACGTACCAATTCATAGTTCTTCAAGTCTTCGAGTAATGCTTCATATTGTTGTGTATTTTGTTTTATTTGCTCTAGCATGGCATATTCTTCTTCCAGTACGCTTTGTTGATATTTAATTTTCTTAATCAGGCTACGCCTGACAGCTAAGCTTTTTTCTAAAATTTGTTTCTGGTTTTCAAGTTCTTGTTTTGTGAGATATATTACTTTAGTTAAAGATTTAAGATATTTTGTGGACAATTGCAGAAATTTTATTCTAAGGTATGCCTGGTTAAAACTTTTAGCGGAAAGGACGAAAATAAGATTTGATGGAAAAAATTTTTTGTACAGATAAGTAAAAACTAGCATTTGGGCATAAGTATGTTTTACTCTGTCAAGGTCTTTTTCCAGGTTGTTAATGTATCCCTGGACTTTAGAGATTTTTCTTTGTATAGATTTTTCTTGTGAGCGAAGTGTTTGAATATAAACTTTTCGCAAATCACTCCTGCGATTAAGGATGAAGATGTTCTCCAGGCTCAGTGTGTCTATGTATTGGGAATTTTCTAGAAAGTTGATGTAAAAAGTTATATCAGGCTTTTGATCAGATCCGGACTGTGCAATAGTGGAGATAGTAACAAGTAAAAAGTATGTTATTATAATTAACCGCCGTATCATTGCATACGTATTTTTTTGACTTTTATGTGTGCAGTTAAAGTTGTATCAATACCCTGAATTACTGTAAAATCTATTTTTGTAGGCACTTTTTTGTTATTTAATAATTTTATAATTTTTAGAAAAATCAGATTTTAACCATTTTCTATCAGGATATTTTTTTCTTAAATAAACTAAGTTTTCCTTTAATTCCAAACCAGTTGTTTTATAGTCAGATAGATAATGCATTAATTTATAA
>JALWNS010000413.1:0-2073 GCA_027083655.1 Bacteroidales bacterium
GATAATAAGTTTATAATGCTTTGTTTTAATGACTTGTTTACAAAGAAGTTTGTAAAAACTCTTTTCAGACCAATTCTTAATTTAAATGTGAAAATAATAAGCGTTTACATCACCTGCAAGCGTGCCTTCGGCACGCTTGCAGTGCAATAAACTATTTTGTTATTGAAATGTCCGCAGATGTTACTCTCAGTACTGTTTTAACTGGTCAAAAGTTTTTAGATTCATAATAAAAAGGCAGAATTTTTGCTTGTTAAATTATGTTTTGAAAATTTTTAAAACTTTAAACCTTAGCTTATGAAATTTGATATTTTACGCCAGGAGAGGTATTCACGGGGCCAATTATTATTAAGAACATTTTTTGGCCTCATTTACATTGCTCTGCCTCATTTCTTTGTCTTAATGTTTCTGGTGATTTGGTCAGGAATTTTGGCTTTTCTGGCCTTTTGGTCAATCCTCTTTACAGGAAGGTACCCCCGCAGTATGTACGAATTCCAGGTTAAGTTTTTGAGATGGTTATTGCGAGTGGATGCAAGGCTTTTGAACCTGCTTGATGGCTATCCCAAGTTTGGATTGAATGCAGTTGATGAAAGGGTTGTATTTGAGGTAGAGTATCCTGAGCATTTGAGTGTTGGAGATTTATTGTTAAAAGTCTTTTTGGGCTTCTTTTATGTTCTTATTCCACATTTTATAGGGCTTTATATTAGAGAGCTGGTCACGCTTGTTGTGATATTTATTGCTTGGTGGGCAGTGCTAATCACAGGTAAATATCCTGCAGGTTTGCACAGGTTTGTTGTGGGTACACTTCGTTGGGCCTTCCGTCTGGTGATGTACCAGTTCTTGTTAATGACAGACAAGTATCCGCCATTGCATGGACGGCCAGATGAGGAGTAATATTATTATATTCCTGTCTAGTAAAATCTGGTAATAAAAAACTTTTGCGTGAAAAAGTACATATAAATTTTTTGCCGATAAAGGACGGCAGCCTGGCTTCCGTCCTTTTTTTGTGCATTATTCCATGTTAAAAAATACCTGTGTGTAGCATGACGAGAGTGCAATTTTCTACTGTTTCTATACCACGGGCAGTGAGCATTTGTTCAAGCTCAGGGTTTTCGGTGCCAGGGTTAAAGATTACTCTTTGTGGCTTGAGCGAGAGAATATAGTCATAATATTGTTTTTGTCTTGCAGGTCCCAGGTAAAGCGTCACTGTGTGTACATCATTCACCTGGGGCATGCCTTTTATAATTTTTATGCCGTCTATCTCACCTTCGCGGATCCCAATAGGTATGGGTTCGTGGCCATGCCTTAGGAGCAGGCGTACTGCTTTGTATGAATAACGTGCAGGATTGGGACTTGCGCCCAGTACAACCACTTTCATGCCTTCTGGATGATTTGTTTTGCCGCTAAATTAGGTAAAAGGTTGCTTTTTTGAAAGCCATGTAAAGCAGGACAGATTTTCTTGGGAGTGTGATAGTAATGATTTTGTCCGAGGCTAAAGAAGCATTTTTTTAGAATAATAATTGTGAAGCATGAGGGATAGGAGCGGTATGAGGCGCAGCCAGGGCGGCCTGTGGCACTGTGGCGAGGAGGCGGGCAGGGTAAGCCACCGCAGCCACAACAGTGCCACGCCGCTATGCAAGCCGAATATTAGCGGATAGCCCGGCCCGAGCCGTTGGTATAACGTCCAGTCCAGGCAAAAAGTCTGTGAGGTAAATCGCCGGAGCGGTAATTTCCCGTCAAAGTAGGCGAAGGGCATGCCCAAAGACTTTTCATACTTTTTTAACTAAAAATGATTTTTAGCATTATGAAATTTGCTGAATTTTTACAAATTTGCACGTAGAAAAACTTAAAACACACAGAAAAATGGCTAAAGTACATAACTTTTACGCAGGTCCTGCCATCTTGCCCGATAAGGCATATAAGATGACCATAGATGCTATAAAGAATTTCGCCGGTACAGGCATCTCAATTATGTCTATCTCACACCGTAGCAAGGAGTTTGGTGAGCTAATGGAAAACACCCAGAAGCTTTTGCTTGAGCTTCTTGATGCTCCCGAAGGTTATAGCGTTCTTTTC
>JALWNS010000413.1:2083-2591 GCA_027083655.1 Bacteroidales bacterium
TGCTAGTACACAGTTTGGTATGGTGCCAATGAACTTTCTCAAGAACAAGGCATTCTATCTGGATACTGGCCGTTGGGCTAGCAAAGCTATTGACGATGCTAAGCTTTACGGTGAGGTGGTTACAGCTAGCTCCAAGGATCAGGGCTATAATTTTATCCCAAAGGATTACACAATTCCAGAGGATGCAGACTACATGCATATTACGACTAATAATACCGTGGTTGGTACAGAGATTAAGCATGACATTGATAGCCCAGTGCCTTTGATTGCAGACATGTCATCTGATTTCCTGAGCCGTCCTGTTGACGTTAGCAAATATGTCCTTATTTACGGTGGAGCTCAGAAAAATATCGGTCCTGCAGGTGTTACTTTTGTTGTGGTTAAAGATGATTTTGCACGCGAAAATCTGGTAAAAGACCGCCCAATACCTAATATGCTCCGCTATACAACCCACATTGACAAGAAATCCATGTACAATACACCTGCTACTATGAACATCATGGGTGTT
>JALWNS010000414.1 GCA_027083655.1 Bacteroidales bacterium
CCTAGAAGACCTGGAACTTGATACCATGGTCAACCTCCAAAATAACTCTTATACATTCTCTACAGATGCCGGACGCAATGATAATAGATTTGTTCTTCATTTGTTGATTAATCACGCACCATATGTGCAGTCAATGAACGTATATGGAATTGTTGGACAAAAAGTTAGCTTCTATAAACCACAAGTTTATGACCCTGATCCCAACGACTCCATTATACAAATTGTTTACTCTTTCATGCCTAAGTGGCTTACATATAGCGATTCACTTGCTAAGTATACTGGTATACCCGATGATCCCGGAGATTATTCCTTTAGTATCATGGCAAAAGACACTTATGGAGAGCAAAGTCAGGGAACTATTAACATTCACATAGTTAAATCTAACGACACACCCAAAGTCGTCGGTTATATACCAGATCTGTTTGTCTATCAGGACGAAGTATATAATTACGATGCAACTAGTGTCTTTCAGGATCCTGATGGTAATGATATGCTTTACACTCTGGCTATGGCAGATGGTAGCATTAAACCTGGCTTTATTGACATTAAACAAAATCCTTTAACCTTAATCATTCATCCATCAAAAGATGATATTGGTATATACCATCTCACACTTACTGCACAGGATCCGTATGGAGCCAGGTCAAGTACCTCTTTCTATTTGACAGTGAAAGAAAAAGCTTCTTCAGGATTAAATGAAGAACAAGGAACAAATAATCCTCTTGTTAAAGTTTATCCAAATCCTACACTGGACTATAGCAAAGTAATATACAATGGCGGGGAAGATATAACTAACCTATGGATTACAGATGCTACTGGTAAAAAGGTTACTACACCTATACAGAGAATAGATAACAGGGCAGAAATAGACATGCGTAACCTGCCTTCTGGCGTATACATTATTGTCATAAAGACTAAGAGCTCAATATTTAGACACAAAATTATCAAACAATAAATTCACAAAGACAAAGGCTTGCCTCATGGCAAGCCTTTGTCTTATACACTGCTTCAATATAATAAGGCGCCACTGATAATTCGTGGCGCCAATACAGGGCTAAAAGTGATCCAGGATATATCTTAATGCTTCTTAGCTTTCTCCTTAAGGCTTACAGGCTGCTGGCCTGCTATCATCTTGAGGAAACCTATTTCTTTCTGCGTTAGGAAACGCCATTGACCACGAGGTAAGTCTTTTTTGTCAAGAAAAGCAAATTTAATTCTGTCCAATTTTATAACCTTATAGCCCATAGCTGCAAACATTCGTCGAACAATATGGTATTTCCCACTGTGTATTTCTACTCCAACTTTTGTCTTATCATCAGGATCTACATAAACGGCTGAATCTGCAAAAGCTTTACCATCTTCCAATTCAATTCCATCAACTAATCGTTGTATGTCCCTCTTTTTTAGCGGACGGTTAAGAGTAGCAATATACACTTTTGGCACTTTGCTACTTGGATGTGTAAGCTTGCGTGTAATTTCCCCATCATTGGTCAGAAGCAGTACACCCGTAGTATTGCGGTCCAGACGTCCTACTGGATAGACCCGCTCTTTTACCTTACCTCCAAGCAGGTCTATTACTGTGCGCCTTCCCTGGGGATCATACACAGTTGTGATCACATCCTTGGGCTTGTTCATCACAATGTATACTGGCTTCTCACCCGTAAGCTTCTTTCCTTTGAAGCGTACATCATCTGTAGGACGGACTTTGTATCCCAATTCTGTGATCTTCTGACCATTAACAGTGATAAAACCAGCCTTTATCAGTTCGTCTGCCTTACGGCGGGAGGCTATACCTGAATGTGCTATGAATTTGTTGAGGCGGATTAGGCCATCGCCTGACTGGTTCTGTTGTTTAAAAGACTTCCTAGCAGGCTTGGTGTTCTTCTTTGAAGAATTTTGCTTGTGTGTTCTCATCTTTCTCGAATTTTGCCGTCTCTCGACGGGATTTGGACAACAAAAGTATAGTTTTACTCACAGATAATCAAGTGATTTAAATTTTTTAACCTTGTCAGTCTTGCCCAAATATCCTCTTTCCGAAAATAAAGTGCTCTTTATAATATGCCGACCTCAGATCTGAAATTATGACGCCACGGCTGGCAGAGGTGTGAATAAACTGGTAATTACCCAGATAAATACCTGAGTGTGTTATGAGCTTACTGGTGTTATATGTCCCAACAAAGAAAACCAGATCACCAGGGATTAGAGAATCCACGTCCACAATGAGTTTTCCATACCTGGCAATCCCTTCCGAACTATGCGGCACATCTATACCCACACTTTTGAAAGTCACAAATAGCAGGCCCGAACAATCAATACATTTGTGCGACAAACCACCCATACAGTGAGGGTTCCCCAGGTAAGACCTGGCAGTATCTATTATTTGTTCGGCAGAGACGGTGCCCATGTCCAAAGGCAATTCAACTCCTTCCTGTGCAAAAGCCTCCAATCTTTTGACTAATGTGCTATCATTCCTATGGCTAACCAATAGCCTGGTAAAAGCATCTGACTGTGCCTCAAGCGACAAGGCTATGGCAATCATTACCAGCAATAAAACAAATCTTTTCATAAAAAATTGTTTTTTAATAAACG
>JALWNS010000415.1 GCA_027083655.1 Bacteroidales bacterium
GATACAAACTTTAATAGAATATTCTCAACATTAATTAAAGGAAGGTCTAAGCCTTTTAAATTATATTCATATTGATATACATCACAAAAATAGCCATAAGTTTGGGGCTCAATAATATTTTCAACTCCAACAATAGAAGGAACACCTAAAGAAGCGGCTTGAATAATCGCTGTTCCACTGCCTATAAACAAATCATATTCTACAATCGTTTTATCAAATAACGAATAATCTAAATTCCCTTTTAAAAAAATGTTTTTCTGTAAAGCAAGCTCTGTTATTTTACTTTGCATAAGGTCATGTAACGGACCTTCACCATAAATATCAAGCTGTATGTCGCACCCCTTCTCAATAATTTTTTTAATTACATTTATCATATAAAGATTATATGTTTTAAAATCCACCAATCTCCCTACGGCAACAATACGAAGAACAGAATCGAGGCCACCTGAAAGCTCCATTTTTTTCTTGTCAACTACCCCTAAACGAAAAACTTCTGACCTAGAAAAATCTAATCCCTTGCATTTTGAATGAAACTCTCGGTTTCCTTCTGAAAAAAATAAAAGGCTTTCTTTTGGCAGAAAGTTAAAAACAAATTGACGGCTAATTTTTTCATGGTGAGCGACATTGTCCCCCCCCCACGTATACGTGACATAGTGGTAAAACCCGATTGTTATAGGAACCGTTACACTTGCTATTTGTGAAAGTCTATACCCTAACAAAGCATGCATTCCAACAAATGCGTGAATTTGATTGACCTCATTAAATAACTGAACAACTCTCTTCTTATTTACTGGTGCAAGCAAAGGAAAATACTTGCTTACAAGTGGAATTCTGTAAAAAATCTCATTGTAAAACAAGACCGTTGCATACTTTTTTATTTCATTTAAAAGCTCTTGATTACTTTCTTTCGGGTCTGAAAATAGTAAAACAGATGTTTTAAGATTTTTTTTATAGCGCTCCTTAGCCATCCTAACAAAAAATGTCTCTATTCCACCCATTGGTAATACTCTATAAATAAATAACATATTACTAATTTTTCAACCTTGTTCTTAAGTATATAAAAGATGCTTTAATTCTTTTATGAAAGAGAGCCATCGTAATTAAAAACAATATTATCCAGGCAATAAATAAATATTCAACTTGAGATTTTTGGACAACCATTACCGTGGTTAATAAAATATAAAAAATTGATATTATATATATTTTAAATCGAGGAAAAGGATGCCAAAGATAGCAACTCGCTTCTGTTCTAAGTACAAAAAATACAAAAAACGCAATTACTGTTGCAATAGCAGCACCACCAGCACCTAAAGAGGGTATTAATAAATAATTAAGCATGGCATTAACAAAAAATGCCAAAATGGAAGCTATCATTGCAAATGATGTTTTCCTAGAAATACCTATCCCTACAGCCGTAGCCTCAGATATTAAATAAAACAACGGTGCCGCAACACACGCTACGATTAAATAGCTTACAGCATCGTAATCTCTCGGTAAAAAATACGATGTCATCCAGGAAACCGCCCCTATAAATGACCATACAAAAACAACAAGTATAAAAACATTTTCAATTACCGTAACTACACGAGTTGTATCAAGCTCTTTTTTTGTTTACTTGTACACAACAGGGTGCCAAATATTATAAAAAACAACGGTCAAAATCGATGCTCCTGCTGCTAAAGATGCCGCCATAGAATAAATACCTAGTTCCTCAAAGTTGGTCATCGCCCTTAAAAAAAAACGATCCATTGCCGTTAATCCCCAAAAAGCTAATCCTGACACGATTAATGGAAGGCTAAACTTGAGCATTTTTTTCATCAACTGATGATCGGTAGATGCACTCAACGCTGACAACCAACTAGAGTGTGTTAGCCAAGCAAACAAAAGTGTTGATGAAAACACTGCTATCGTATTTATTAATATAAGCGATTGAAAATTCTGATTAAAATTTAAGACAACAATAACGCCCACTAGGGCTAACAATATTGCTCTTGGCATTAATTGTGTTGCAGAAAAGGCTAAAGCTCTTTCTTGCATACGAAGTAAATGTGATAAAAAGTTAATAATAAATGTTGCCCATATCGCCACTAGCAATAACAGAGCAATCGATATCGATTCAATTCCAAAAAGAAGCTTCGAGAACCAACCTGCGAATGATAAAAATACAACAGAAAACAAAAAAAGAATTACTAAGCCTGGCACCACCACCGATTTAAGAAGAATAACCCTATCTTCTACTTCGTGATATTCTCTAACATAAGCTTGATGCATTGCCAAACTAAACAAGGTTATGCTTAGCGTTAGCATGACTTGCAACATACTAAGCCGGCCAACATCCTCTACTGAAAAAAACCATGCCACAAGTGGTAATGTAATAAATCCTAATAACGCTGCGCCGATTGGCCCAATAGAAAAGTGTAAAAGTTTTTTAGTGTTCAACTACAACGCTCCAATAGTCGAATTATAATCGCACTATTTTTACCTACCTGAAACAGATGAGCAAAATTATTCATTCCAACTCCATTCATCATAGAAGCCTCTGTAACCCCCCCATTTTTAACCTATGCTAAAAGTAGAGGGTTAAGCTG
>JALWNS010000416.1 GCA_027083655.1 Bacteroidales bacterium
GCGCTTGTTGCGTGTATGAGACGCTTGATAACCATCCTTAATGCTATGGTGAAAACTGGAACGGTTTGGCAAGAAAAATTAGCTTAGGACTGTTGACTTAGTGCCACAGTCACTTGTTAGCATTTTCTTAATATGCCTACAATTTTGTCATATTCATTTAAATTATTTGGACTGATGCAGACATTTTGAGGGTTACGAAGCTTATATACATTTTCGCTACCTGCTAACTCAGGAATAACTTTATACCATTTTTTTAATGATCGCATTATAACCACTTTAACATTTCGTCGTAGAGCCTGCCTGATAAGAAATATAGTGTATCGTTGTGATATCAAATGTTGCGTTCCAATACTTTTTGGCATTTCTTTATAATATTTTGAATGGTAAGGGAAGTATTCAGCGCAGAATACATTGTTTGCAACTATCTCCATGCTTGTGTCCGATATCAACCATTTTAGTTTACGCTGCCACCATTGCCCGCCTGGTGCTTGCTCATATTCTGGATTTATAAAATAAAATGGATAGGGCTTTTCCTCATGTAATAAATTTGATTTTAAAGAGGAATTGAAAGATTCATCAGAATGCCATAATGCGTCTTTTTCATCAAACCCAGGGTTTAGGCTTAATAGATATATGGGAGAATCTATATTACCAATGTATGGCTCAGGAAGTATATGTGTTTGTATTCTATGATCTTGACTCTTACATCTGTCGTTAAAGATGCTTATTGCTCGGGAATCATCTGGAATTACATACGGTGGATATGTAGGTAATTCTTTCCAAGGATTTTCCACCTTCTTCTCCTTAATGCTAAAACGCCTTGCTCAGTTGACTGGTAATACAAAGTGTAGCGTAGCGAAACGGCGTATTGACAGGTCAACTGCAGCTACTTGTTAGCACTTTTTTGGTGTGCGACATACTCATCGAGTAACTGCCGAATCATCTTTTGATACTGCATATGATGTTTTTTTGCAGTGTCTTTAAAGTAGGCGACACTCTCTGAACTAAGAGAGATTGTGACTTTTGTGTTTTGTTGTTTAAGTGCAAGCTCTTCAGGCGATGGCAGGAAGTCAGGTACTAGCTTTACATCACCGATTGGCTCGTTACTATATTGAATTGTTTTGCTCATAGATCTTTTTACCTTTACGCCAATAACCTGCACCAAATATACGGATGCGACCAGAACGATAAGTAAACCGAACAGTGAGAATGCCACTACCTTGTTCGTTTAAGCCGAAACAATAATATCGTTTTTCAGCCTGGCTATGCCCTAGGTCTTCTGCAATTACACGGTTTGTGTCTAAGAAGGCATGCTGTGCTTCATAGAATGTAACACCATGTTTTTGTTGGTTTTCTAGGTTTTTTGCCTCATCCCATTCGAAGTCCTGCTCACTCATAGGATAAATATAGCACCGATATGGCTAAATAGCCATACTTTTATTATTGTGTGTGCTAACGCTGAGCTAAGGGGCTTGCGGCGCTTTTCCGCAAGTCCCGCTTGAGCGCCTTGTATGGTTTAATTTCCATGATATTCGACTCCAATGTAAAGTGAGGCTCGTAACCTGTTACCAGCAGATTACCGGTTCAGCAGTCCGATGAGCGCAAGGTCTAAAAGACCGTTAACAAGCGGGGACGCTGAGCCGACCCGATATTTTAACTCGAACAGTCGAATGAGCCTCGAGCTCGAATTTAGCAAGATGGAGTCACTATGGCAAATCTTACAAAGAGTAAATCAGTGGTAAACGTAGGGGTTGATGTAGGCAAACAGTACCTGGATATCTGCCTTCATGAAAAGCAATTACATTGGCAGGTTAGCAATACGCCAGAAGGAATCAAGCAGCTATTGAAACGGCTATCGTATTACCATGTTGAGCGCATCGTCATGGAAGCTACCGGCCGGTATGAATTTGAATTAGCCCAGGCAGCGCATGGGCGCGGGTTACCCGTATGTATCGTAAAACCGTTACGTGTGCGACGCTACGCAGGCGCCATAGAGCAGTTGGCCAAGACGGATAAAATCGATGCGGTACTCATTGCTGAGTTTGCGGCAAAGGTGCAGCCAAAAATAACGCCACAAAAAAGCAAGAACCTAATAGCAATCAAAGACTTGATTGCTCGCAGACGCCAACTGATGGGGTTGCGAACACAGGAACTTAACCGAATAAACATCATGGGCAAAACATTGGCCGTTTCAATAAAAAGGATCATCCGTACCCTGGATGCCGAAATTATCCGTATGGAAAAACGTCTGGCTCAGCATGTTAAACAGCAAGCAGCATGGACCGATAAGCAAACCATTTTAAAAAGTGCTCCGGGTGTAGGCGACACATTGGTTTATACCCTGCTGGCTGATTTGCCAGAACTGGGCGAGTTAACTAACAAAGAGGTTAGCGCTTTAGTTGGTGTAGCTCCAGTCAATCGCGATAGTGGTCGATTACGAGGTAAGCGCCGTATCCAGGGTGGGCGCGCAAGTGTAAGAACCGTTTTATACATGGCAACACTCAGTGCGACACAGTGCAATCCCGCTATAAAATCTTTTTACAAAAAACTGGTTGCACAAGGCAAGCATAAAAAAGT
>JALWNS010000417.1 GCA_027083655.1 Bacteroidales bacterium
ATATAATATTCATGTATTTTACCTATATAACCACTTTTTAAATTAAGATTACCTCGCAAATAAAGTTTATGCTTTATATCATTAAAATAACTATTGATAACATCCAATTCTGTCTTTATCTGTGATAATTTTTCAATATCTGTCTGGGAAAAAATATCATTCTCGAAAAAAGCTTGTATATCATTACGTAAATCATTATACAAAAGCTGTTCTCGCCTTATATACTCATTTTGCTCAGTACGGAAAAAGATAGGATCCTTTGCGTAATTAACCAGAAAACTATACTGGTTCTCCACAAAGTCCTTATACTTAAGATTAAAGTTCATCAACGATCTGACAGTCTTATTAAAAGACAGCGTTGTATTAAGGCGGTTGAATACTATAAAATCAAGTCCGACAATAAATATCAAAACACTAACAAAAAAAATGATTAATGTTGTTCTGACAGATCTATGTTTCATCAGTAATTTTTTTTACTCATTCAAATTAACATTAAATAGCAAAAATCTGCTACTATAAGCAAAGATATAAAAATTAAAATTTTAAAAAAACTTTCCCTTTTGCCTTAATGTTATTTTTACTTTACAACGAAACTAACCGTTTTTTTGCGGCGGTTTCCCAGATAATCTATTGCAATAATATTTATCACATTAGAACCATAAGTAAAACCACTCAAAGCAGTTGCCAACGGCCGGTACGGACCTTTATTTACTGAGACCAGAAGCTCTTTCACTCCAACCATGTTATCCCTGGCAGTGATAAATACCTTTATATTTTTGGGGTAAGCCCACTGGTCATCACCAATCTTGAATGGATGTATACTAAAAACCACATTTATTTCAGGGGCAGTAGTATCAACCTTGAAAGATAATTCCTTAAAAGCAATATTATTAACATTATCCTGGGCAGAAATAGTTAGCTTATGCCTGCCTTCTTTATCAATCTGCAAAGGCTGCTTATAAACATTCACACTATCATCATCTATCTGGTAATAAATCACCTTCATTCCCGACTCTTTATCTTGAGCCCAGATCTTTATGCGTGAGTATGGTCCTATAAATATAGTATCACCATATTTATAATAATTTTCAAGGCTATAGGAAATAGCAGGAGGTGTTAAATCTACGAATGTTGTAAAAACACCTCCACGTTGTGCCATACTTTCATTGATATCAGACTTATTCCCTACACTATCCACTGCATAATAAAGAAGCTTAAAGACCTTCTGTGTCTTTGGAAATGGTATAGGGCCTGTATATCTTTCCCATGTTTTACCATCAAAAGAATAAAACAAATCTTTAACTCCAGAATAATTGTCTACTGCTGTCAACTTTAACTTCGAATTAGCTGACAAATATTGTGTCTCTCCTATAAAGTAGCTATTACCCATAATTTCTTCGAGAATAAGGGGTGGTGTCTTGTCTAAAAAGAACCTATACCTTATTGTGTCTGTCGTATTACCCATTATATCCACTGCATAATATTGTAACTCATGCCATCCTTCAGGTAAATTAGACACACTGATTGGATAACGGTACAACTTCTCTGGCTCATCATCGATCGTATAAACTATCTTCTTGACTCTAGTAAACTGGTCTTTTGCATTAATCTCAATTTTTGCACGCGGAGACAGTACATCCCCTTTTCTTGTTCCGACTATTTTAAAACTTGATACTGGTGCACTATTGTCTATTCTAAAAACAAATTTTTTTTCCCTCTCAACATTACCCACCTTGTCCACACTATAGTATTTGATAACATAAAGCTTTTCATTCACAAAACTAAGGGTATCCCTGTATTGCTTATAGCTCTCTCCATCAATTGAATAAAAAACTGTATCCACGCCTGCTATATTATCGACTGCCTCAAGAGTGATCTTCAAACCACTAGAAAAATACAACGTATCATCAAACAATATACCTGGACGTGATAGCTTTATATTAGTTTTAGGAGGTGTTCCATCAGCATAAACTATAAAGTCTACATTAACACGTGGATAAATTGGTTGTTTTGTTGCAGTATCTATTGCCCATGGCGTATACAAAACATTAGCCCCTTCATGCCTGAAATACAAAGGATTAACTATAGTTGAAGTAGCATGGGAATAAAGTAAATACTTCTTAGATTTAGGAGATGGAGATGTTGAAACTTTAAAATATAGTGGTTGATGTAAATTGACATAAATCTTGCCCGCAGAATCTACATAAAATCTCATCGGATGCTTATACTGCTGCTGAGAAAACACTGGATACATAATAAAAGAAAGAAATATTATGATTAAAATCCGTCTCATAAGATTAATTTTTTATGCTATTAAGTAAGTAATCAATTTTGGCTTCTATCCGGTGAAGCCGTGCTTCTGTGTGGACTAATTTATCTATGTCCTTTGTTAATAGGCAACAAACGTTCCAAAATTTTATCAAGCCATCAAAATTTTCTTTAGCTATAAAAATTTTGTATCCTTTCGATGTGATTCCTATTATCCATTTGAGCTTCTCCTGACTAAGAATATTTCGCCCAAAGACTATAACATTCTGCAAACCCGAAAACTCCTCCACTTCTATTGCTATATC
>JALWNS010000418.1:0-1175 GCA_027083655.1 Bacteroidales bacterium
GTCCAAAGAAGCACCCAGGCATAAAATGCTACCAGTAAATTTAATGTGGCTACAGCAAATAAAGTCTTAACTATTCCGAGCTGAGGATACATATATAGCGCAAACAAGACAGTGCCCAACAGACTTCCTACATAATCATACGCGAGTGTAGTTGCAAAACGTTTTGAATTACTTATTTGCAGTAATATAGGTAACTCTAAACCAGAAAAAAAACCGACTAAGAAGACAGGTAAAAAAGCAAGTGCTTCTACCAATCCTTGTACGGTTGTACCCAAAAATTTACTTAGATAAAAAATAAAAAATAGACCGAGCATGGCAAACAGGGTAATAGCAAATTCCACTATAATAAAACTTTCTTTTGTTTTACTTTTTGTGTATTGTATTTTCTCAAAAAAAACAGAGCCCATTCCCATGGCGAAAAGATACAATCCAATAGTCAGAGCATATTTTTCAACTGTTGACCCAAATACCACAGAAAGTGCCTGCGCAAAAATAAGCTCATACGAGATACTACAAAAAGCAACTACAAATGTCAGAATATTTATAAAATAGACTCTTCGTGGGTTCATGAGGTATGTAAGAAATCTAATAACACATAAGGGCTCTGGTATATTCGGGCTCCAATTTAGCAAAATCCGCCAGACTGTTTATGAAAGTTTTTGCTTCTTTGAAATTGCCCAAGTCTACTTCTTCATCCTTAAATAAAAATGCTAAAAGTTCAGCTTTGGCGAAACTGTTTTCTTTCAAGAGCTCACGCTCACAAACCTGAGATAAAAAGGCATTAAACTCGTCCAAATCTAAATCGTATTCTTTCATAAAATTATATGCTTCTTCTTTAAGCTCTGCATCCAATATGATTTTGGAATATATAAGATCAGGACTTTCTTCGTCAATTAAAGCACGGTATAAATCCAATTTGGGCTCCATGTTACTCAAGGCGCCGGAATTTAAATCTTGTTTGTTTACTATAGAGCAAATCAAAGTGTTTAATTCCTCTCTGTCCATATTAAATTTATCCTTGGCTACAGTATACAGAGCCCCGGGGCCATTGGCAGATATGTTTTGCATCAGCGATTCCATATCCTTTTTAGACATTTGTGATATTTCAAATAAGGATATTGTCGTACTGAAACTTACCTCTTTACTAATTTCTGTCTTGCATAACTTATTGTAAA
>JALWNS010000418.1:1185-2571 GCA_027083655.1 Bacteroidales bacterium
AAATCCTCCAAGTCCAAATCAACTTGCTTTAGTGCCTGCTCGGTATTCTCTGCTTTTTCAGGAGAATAATTTATTTGCTTTGTAATCTCAAATAATTTATCTTCTTGCACAGACAGAACCTGCGTGTCTAATTTGCTATTTTTATATGCGATACTGGCAGACTCATCAATATTTGTATAAATATAGTACGAAGCTACAATCACGACAAGCACAGCAAGCAAATACAGCAAGCTTTTGACTGTTTTAGTGTTGCGTAGGTTCATAAGAAAAAACAAGTTAATTTTTAATTAGCCGGCGTACAGCCATATTTACCACACTTCTGAGCCTTTCTAGGATCTATACATACTCCTGCAAATTCCAAAGTGGGCTTATCAGGACATGAAATAAGCAGGTCCCTGCGAATACTTTTGGTCTTGCAAGTACTACAACCATATTTACCACAGTTACAAGAATGAGCTATTTCACACTCTCTCGGTTGAGAGACAGACATGGTACAATTCTGGAAATTCTTGTTAACACTAGCCATACTGTATAAATACTTCAATGTTTCTCCAAGTTGTTCTGCATTGATAGTCTTGCCTGTATTTATCCACTCATTGGGGTCATGCCATTCAGATTCCCAATTCGCAGTACCATAGTCTACATACTTACTATTTCCAAAATTTAGGCCACTATTAAAATTACCTTTATTAAATCTTGGGCCATGCTGTCCAAAATTTTCCATCATCTTTTTCCCGTAGCCATAGGCATTTTGTGGATTGAAATCTTGAGACGAAGCTGCGCTAAAACTGGCAAAGGCCGAAAAAATTAAAACAGTTAACGACAGTAGCATTAAAATCGCCCCGTTTTTTTCATTTTTAAGAATCTTAAACATAAACTGAAAATATGTAAGTAACAAAGACCAATAACGACACACATAATTATACAACAAAAAATAACGTTGTTTAGATAACGATGTGGAAAACTAATTATGATCTGAATTCTAAATATTTATCTGCAAAGCCCATGTGCCTGTTTGGCACATGGGCTTTATTTGGCAAGATTATAATTCTATATGCCAATCTTTGTTGTAACACTACATCATTCCTGGCATTCCGCCGGCTGGCATGGATGGGGCCTCTTTCTCAGCTTCTGCATCTTCGGCTATGGCCGCCTCTGTTGTAAGAAGAGTAGCGGCAGCTGAAGCGGCATTTTGTATACCGGCTCTTTCCACCTTTACCGGGTCAATAATTCCTTCTTTGAACATGTCAACTATTCTTGGTTCCTGATCATCTGAGCTGGCGTCAAATCCATGCTGTGCTCCAGCCTTTATCATCTCTCGCATTATAACTTCAGCATCATCTCTGCCGGCATTGATCACTATTTGCTTAAACGGAGCCCTTAGAG
>JALWNS010000419.1:0-1317 GCA_027083655.1 Bacteroidales bacterium
GTATCAGGTTGAGGCATGGCGTCATCATCAATGAGGAAAAGCCATTGATTATCTGATTTTAATGCTCTTTTTATACCGAAATGGAAACCACCTGCACCGCCATGATTTTTTTCAAGCCTATGGTATTCTATTTTCTCCTGAACAAAAATTTGGGCCTGTTGAAGAGCTTCTTCTGTCCCATCTGTGCTGGCATTATCTATAAGAATAATTTTTTGTATTGGACAGGTTTGATCCAGTAAGACAGAAAGACTCTTTAATAATAGTTTTTTTCTGTTATAAGTCACCATAATGACACAGATGTATGGTTTTTCATCTGTCATTTTCTGTTAAGGTCTTATTTATTAGTCTGAGATAATCTTTATAAGACCTATCCCAGCTAAAAGATTTTCTTACATATTGATAAGCCTTGCTGGTTAGTTGCATTCTTTTTTGAGGAGATTCGAGAAGTTCCAGAATGTTTTTTTCCAGGGCGTCAATATTATTTTTAGCAAAAATTAACCCGGTTTTCTGGTGTTTTATAACATCATGTATAGCGGGAATATCACTAACTATAACAGGACATCCACATCCAATAGCTTCAATTAAAACAAGTCCAAATCCCTCATCCCCTTTAAATGGGAATATTGAAATTGTGGCTTTACTATACCAATGGGCAAGTTCATTATGAGGAACATTTCCAATAAAATGAATGCTTTCCTGAAGTTTAAGGTCGAATACTCGTTGCTCCAGAACAGATTTTTCAGGTCCATGGCCTATAATAAATAGTTCTAGTTTGTGATGTTCTGGTTTAATATTTGAGAATGCTTGTATTAATAAATCAGCTCCTTTTGTTTTAACTAGTCGGCCAACAAATAATAACATATTATTTTTTCTAATAACGTCATTAGTAGGAATAAATACATTTCTTAGATCTGTTCCCATAGGAATAACAGACACTTTTTTTCTACTTTGAGGGGTTATTTCTAACACCCTTTGTTTCAATGCATTACTGACAACGCTTATTGCTTTAGATTTATTTATAACCCATTGCTTAATTTTTATGCTTAATACATTATTCAGACCGAACAGATCACTGCCGTGAGAGGTACATATTACTGGAGGTTTGTTGTTACTTAATTTAACAGCCAGATGAGCAATACAGCCTTGTGGAATTAGCCAGTGGGCATGAATAAGTGCTACAGGTTTCCATCTTAAAATTTTTAAAATGGCAAAAAGTTGTCCGATAAAAAATGAAGGAATCAGTAACCATTTTAACTTATTTCGTTTTAAATTTGTGCTTATACCCCCATTATAAACAAGTTTTTCCATAAACTGCGG
>JALWNS010000419.1:1327-2567 GCA_027083655.1 Bacteroidales bacterium
GAGCATAATGATAGCGATAGATTGTTAGTTTATTAAATACTTCGAATGATTTTGCACCAGGATAATGGGAGGTTATAACAATAATGTTAAACTGCTCTGCTAATCTTAGGCAAAGATCATAGACAAATCGAGGTTCATTGTCGTCTGCCCAGCGGGGGAAAGTAGAAGCTAAAACTAAAAGTGTTTTCTTACACATATAATCAGGCCAATCTTGCTAAAAAAAGTAGATTAATGCTCTTGGTCTTCTTCATGGCCAATACTTTTATAATGCAAACTGGATATTTGCTCGGAAATAATGCCCATCATAAACATAAAAAGTGATGACATAAACAGCAGGGCGCTCATATTGGTAAAACGACTATAAGTGAAATAGGTATAGCTATAATATATTAAACCTGTAAAAAACAATACAAGACTAACAGGTATAAATAATCTCATAGGAGAAAAAAGTGCACCAATTTTTAAAATAATAGTAAAAAATCTAACACCGTCTTTAAGAATGCTTATATGACTTTTACCTTCTCTCTGCGCGGCCTCTATTGGCAAGTAGCCAACTGAATAACCAGAACGAAAAAAAGCCATAGTGCTAGTGGTGGGGTATGAAAAACCATTAGGTAATAAGTACAAAAACTGTAGAAATTTTTTTCGATTTACTGCACGAAATCCGGAAGTTAAATCGTCTATTTGATAGCCTGTCATAAAAGAGGCCAGTTTATTATAAATAGAATTAGCAATACGGCGAAATAAAGAGGCATGGGTGGATGCTTTTCTGGCTCCTACAACCATGTCATAACCCATATTAAATTTTTCTAACAGGCGAGGAATATCCTCAGGTTTATGCTGCCCATCAGCATCCATGAATATTATGATGTTTCCTGTGGCATTACGTGCACCAGTCTTAATAGCGGCACCATTTCCCTTGCTTTCCGGATGAGAAACAACACTGACCTTATATTTTTTACATACATCGGCAGTATCATCTGTTGAACCATCATTGATGACCAGTATTTCAGCATGTGGATAACTAGCTTTAAGTTTGGGTAATAATAATGAGAGTCCAGCAGACTCATTTTTAGCTGGGATGACAATAGAAAGTGTTGTCATTAATAATCCAGTTTGTTAACAGAAAATTTGATAGAATAAATATCATGCATTAAATATAGATAAAAAGCAAAATTTTATATTTATCTATTTATCATTTTCAGTGGAGGCTTTTTCGTTGGCTAAATTAAGCTTAATG
>JALWNS010000420.1 GCA_027083655.1 Bacteroidales bacterium
GTACTACAATGAATAGTGTTATATCATTTGTCAGAAATGTAGAGAGTAGGGCAGAAAAACAGACAAAGAAAAGAGCTAATTTCCGTTCGGTTTTTATCTTTTTTATTATTCGCATGGATAGCCGCCTGTATACGCGGCTCTCTTTCATGCCGACAGTAGTGAGCATCAGGCCAGTAAGCGACAGGATAGTGCGCCAATCAATGTATCGTGGATAGTTTTTTATCTGCTCTGGATAAAACAACATTAGAAAGATAAGCACACCAAGAGCAATGATAATTAGCGATTGGTTAAGGAGAAAGTTCCGTATGTCTCCGCGATCTTTCATACTAGAATACAGACTGCCTTGACCGTAAAGTTAGAAAATTAACCAGATGGTTTCTATGTTTTATGCAAGTTATATTTACGTTATCTAACTACTTATTAAGGAGCTTAGCGTGTTATTAACTTTATCTTCATATTTGGATTGAGCAAAATTACTACCATTTAATAAGATGTCGTTATGGATCTGGTCAAAAGCCGGGATAAGATAAAAAAATGATAAGAAACTATTGTTTTAAATTTTTTATATACAGATTGATAAGATAACTGACATGCTCTTTTTTTTGTTTCATCAATGCTTTGAATTTACTAACACTGCCCCCCAGACAGGTCTCTGTTATACCAGATTTAACGATAAATGGAAACAGTAGCAAAGATAGGATGTCTGTTATTATAATTACAGGATCGGGGATTTTCTCCTCAGGTATACCTAGTTCTGATTGAATTGACATTTTGAAGGTTTTTATGATGTTCTGGAGGCGCCCCTGGGCAAAGGAATAAAGAGTTTTTTTCAGTAGTTTGGAATGACGGTTTATTTCGTTAGCAATAAAAAGGGGAACATTAGGATGGCGTATAAAAGTTTCGATAATACTGTCTATAAATTTGTTTAACTTTTTTTCGATGCTAATATCTGATTGTAAAATCTGGAAGCTAGGCAGGAAGTATTTTTCAAGTGCCTCTTCGAATATTGTAATTAGTAGGTTTTCTTTGTTTCTAAAATAATAATTTAACATTGCCTTTGTAATGCCGGCTTTTTCTGCTATGTCCTGGAAGCTAACACCATCATAACCCTTTTTGACAAATAGCTCAAAAGCAATTTTTTGAATTTTTTGTTTAGTGTTTTTCATGTTAAAGTTTAGTTTTTGATTAACAATCTTGTTTTAGTTGACAAAGAATTGTATTGATAATGTTATTAGTTCTATTTCTTAGGAATGTGTAATGGTCAGTAATGTTTTGATATGTATTAAGCCTGATAATAATTTGACCATGGGTAATAGGTAGTAGTACAAGCGAGATAATGTCCAATAAAAGGGAAAATGGATCTACTGGTTTAATTGTACCTTTTTGTATTTCTTCTTCTACTTGTTTATAAAAGAGATCCAATTCCGGTAGAAACTTATTTTCTAACTCATCTTTGAACATATCTATCATTTTATTATCCCATTTGCTCGTCTCATACAATATAAAGTTTAATGTTTGATAATCTGATAAATATGTTTCAGTTGTCTGGTTAACAAAGAGTTTTATTTTCTCGAACAGGTCAATGGGTTGGGCCAAAATGGAAAAACTTTTCTCCCAGAGCTCAACAACACATTTGTGCAATACTTTTAAAAAAAGATTTTCTTTAGAACGGTAATAATAATTTAAAAGGGCCTTGTTAACCCCTGCTTCTTTTGCAATGTCTGCAGTACTAGCGCCCTCAAACCCTTTTTGAATAAAGACCTTTCGAGCAGCCAGGAAGATTTTTTCTTCTGTTTGTAAATTGTCTAAAGAAGACGACCCCGAATCATCCATAGTTGTTAATTTTTTTTTGAATTATAATTAAATTACAAAAATATAAAATTAGATTAAAAATGAAAAATTTTTTGATGAAATATAGTTTTGAGTATTAGGAGAGTAGCATGCAGAAGGCTATCCCCGGATAGAGGGATAGCCTTTGTTTTATCGAATTTCTTTACCAAAAGGTGATAGGGATAAAGCAGCTAATTTAAAGTGTTGGCGTGCAAAAGGTATTCCTATTATTGTAATGGCCAATAAAATGCCAAAAATAACATGAATAATGCTTATCCAGATACCGCCTACAAGTATCCATATAATATTCATTATAACAGTCAGACAACCTTGATTTTGTTTTACAGGTACAACTTCATGTCCAAATGGCCACAGGGTCAAAAGGCCTATCTTGAAAGTCTGGTAGGCAAAAGGTATGCCTATTATTGTCAATGCCAGAAGGATACTGCCAAGGAAATAAATTATTGCCGACTCCAGTCCTCCGAAGATTAACCAGATAATATTACCCAATATTCTCATAATCATTGATTTTATAATAGTTTTTTATATTCTTCAAAAACAAATTGCACTAATTCTTTTATGTATTCTTGAGAAAAGTCAAATTTTATCCCTGCAGCTTTATAGATCTCTGGTATAGTTTTGCTATAGCCCAGGGATAGGGCTTGCTCGTATAAATCTAGGGCTTTTTTGGGGTCTCTCTTGTAATTTCGCCAAACTGCTATTGCTCCTAGTTGCGCTATACCATACTCGATATAATAAAATGGTACCTCAAAGATATGCAACTGTTTTTGCCACAGGTTAGCGGCATACCATTCCACTTCTTTCCAGTCCACACTTTGACCAAAATATTTTCTGACCAAAGAAAGCCACTTAGAATAGCGCTCTAATGATGTATGTTGTGGATGTGTATACAACCATTGTTGGAAGCTATCAACTAATGAGATCCAGGGTAGTACCCGTAGCACGCTCTCAAGCTGGAAACGTTTTGCTCTTTTCAGCTCCTCTTTGTCGGAAAAGAAATGATCCCAGTGCTCCATAGAGATAAGTTCCATTGACATTGATGCAAGCTCTGCTACCTCAGATGGAAGTTCTTTCTGTTCTACTACTTTTAAATCAGCGCTAAGGAATGAGTGCACAGCATGGCCTGCTTCGTGTACTATTGTATGTAAATCTGTTATTGTACCGGCGGCATTCATAAAAATAAAAGGGACATTACTTACTAACAAAGGATAATTATATCCTCCAGGTGCCTTGCCTTTACGTGATTCCAAATCAAGGAAGCCTTTTTCGGCCATTATGCTAAAATATTCACCATACTTTGGCCGCACAGACGCAAGCGTCTTTATTGTTTTCTCAATAAACTCTTGTGCCGAACGGAACGGCACAAGAGGTGCGGCCTTATCCAGATCTACCTCTAGATCCCAGGGCTTTAAGCTATCAATGCCTAATTTTTGTTTCCTTAATTCAAGGGCTTCCTCCATAACAGGTACTGCAGCAGAAGCGACAGCTTCGTTCAGCTTAAGTACATCTTCTACTTTATAATCAAATCGTCCAAGGTCATCGTGTTTATAATCACGAAAATTCTCATATCCTGCATTGTGTGCTATCTGCGTCCTTATCTTGATAAGATTGTCTAATAAGTCATTTAGTTTGTTATAATCCTTGAGGCGCCGGGAGGCTATTTTATTATATACTTTTTTGCGCATACTCCTACGGTGGTCATACAGGTAGCGCGAAGCTTGTTGTAAGGTCAACTCTTTACCCTCACACCGTATTGTCATTACGCCTGTTATACGGGCAAATTCTTGTGCAAGCTTGTCTTCCTCTGTCATCAAGGCGATGTTTCGCTCATTGAATAGCTCAATCTCCCTTTTGATTTTGCGGATAGCAGTGGAATATTTGTTTTCAAGGCTTGGGATAAGAGGATGTGATATTAGTTTTTGGTTTAGCTTGTGCGTATAACGTATTACATTAGGTTGTATATTCTCTATGAAGTCATTATAAGCCTTTTGGTATTGTTGGTTTTGTGTGTCACGGGTCATGTTGATATATCGCCATGCCAGATCTTCGTCTATTCTTGCCAGTAGCTCACTGCGTGCTAGGAACCATTTCTCCAGTTCTTCTGGTGTTTGTGGATTCTGCTCCAGTAGTTGCTCAAATTGAGGTTTGAGCTCGTCCCAAGATTTTATCATGACTGTAAGAAGTTTGATGTTTGCACAAAGATAGAAAAATCCAATATGAGTGGGAAGAAGTCAGGCTTATGTTATTAAAAGGTGCTCTATTTAAGTTTGAGGATCTTTAGAAAAGTTAGAAATAAGATTTTAATATCGTGGAGCACAGTGGGGTTAGCAAAGTATTTTTTATTTAATTCTATTTTATCCGGGAGAATGTTTTTCATATAAAAGTCTTCGACTTCTTCTTTTGTTTTAAGTCCTGCTTTTTCCAAGAGCTCATTTTCCTTGATATATTCAATCGAGGCATAGCAAGTAATACCCGGGAGATAGTTTTCATAGTATATTTTTTGCTCAGGAGGGAGCTTTATTACCCTATGTAATAGCTCGGGACGAGGCCCAACGAGACTCATATCTCCTTTTAATACATTGATAAGCTGTGGAAGCTCGTCAAGTTTATATTTGCGTAGGAAATAACCTACACGTGTGACCCTAGGATCTTTCATACCTACAGTCAGGAAGCCCTGTTTGTCTGCTCCCACACGCATAGTGCGGAATTTGATAAGATTAAATTCTTTCAGGCCTTTTGTAACACGTTTTTGTTTGTAAAATATAGGACCTTTGGAGTCTATTTTTATTGCAATAGCTATTATTAGCATTATGGGCGAGAAGAGTATAAGGAGAAAAAGGGATACAAATATGTCAAAAAGCCGTTTTATGAAGTTATTGATTTTTGCTTTCAAACTCATGAATAGTACTGTTTAGTTTTTTAGCCCATTCCCATGAAGTAAGTATCATTTCCTTGAGTCCGTAGCGAGCTTTCCATTTGAGTTTTTTCTCAATAAGCTCTGTTGAGGCGTAAATATATGCTATATCACCAGGGCGGCGGTCAACAAAACGGTAAGGTATTTTAATCCCGGTGTATTTCTCAAAGGCATGAACCATCTCCAGTACACTAACGCCACGGCCTATTCCAATATTAAAATATTCGTAGCTTTTTGTGTTTTTGTTGTTGAGTAAACGTTCTAATGCAATAATATGGGCATCGACTACGTCCATAATGTATATATAATCCCTGACAGGGGTACCGTCTGGAGTATCATAGTCTTTGCCATATATATTAAGATATTCTGCCTTGCCCAATGCTACTTCGAGAATAAAATGCATAAGGTTAGCTGCGGACTTGGGTACATCACCAAGCTTACCACTAGGGTGTGCACCTACTGGATTAAAATATCTCAGAGAAATTACATTAAAATGGTGGTTTGCAGTGTCTTGTAAAATTTTTTCTCCAAATTGTTTCGTGCGTGAATATGGTGACAATGCTTCATTAAAAGGATGATTTTCGTCTACAGGTAAATATGACGGTGTACCATAAACAGCACACGAAGAAGAAAAAATAAAATTCTTGACCTTATATTTAAGTGATAGCTCTATTAGATTCATCAACGAAGTGAGGTTGTTGTAATAATATAGATTAGGCTTTTCGATGGATTCGGGTGAGCTTTTTAATGCAGCAAAATGTATTATGGCATCAAAGTGGTTTATCTTGAAAACCTGTTCTAAAGCATTTTTATCACACAGGTCAATCTTATAAAAGATAGGTTTTTTCTTTGTAATATCTTGGATAAAAAAAAGGATTTTTATATTTGAATTGACAAGGTTATCAATGATAGTAACATTGTAACCTTTTTCCAAGAGGCTGGTAACAGTGTGGGATCCTATGTATCCAGTACCTCCAGTAACTAAAATATTAGGCATTTCAAATGTATTACAATTAGACATTGCAAAAATATTTAATAATTTAGTTAATATCAAATTTTACACGTTAATAGACATTAACCCTTAGTCAAAAAAATATAATAATGGTCTAACACAATGAATATCAATAGGATTTTAATAACAGGAGCAGCGGGCTATATTGGCAGTGTCCTGACCAGGATGTTATTAGAAAGAGGTTATTATGTTAAGGCTCTGGATATTCTAAGGTTTGGAGGGGAATCACTCCTTGAATTGATGAATTATGAAAATTTTACATTTATACGGGGTGATGTTAGGGATAGTTATTTGTTAGATAGTGTGCTTAAAGATATAGATATGGTAGTGCATCTTGCAGCTATTGTGGGAGACCCTGCTTGTAAGAAAGAGCCCAGGCTTGCACGTGAAGTTAATTTAGATGCTACTAAACAGCTATATAATCTTGCACAGAAGCATGGTGTTAAACGTTTTGTGTTTGCCTCTACATGTTCCAATTATGGGAAAATGGCCGATCCTGGTGCATTTGTTGACGAGCACTCCCCTTTACGCCCTGTATCATTATATGCAGAGACAAAGGTAGAGGCAGAGCTATTTTTGCTCGGACAAAACCGCAGTAATATTTGCAAGCCAGTAGTATTACGATTTGCTACAGTCTATGGTATTAGTCCAAGGATGCGCTTTGACTTGACTGTCAATGAGTTTACCAGGGAGTTGGCTTTGGGCAGGGAGCTTGTTGTTTATGGAGAACAGTTTTGGCGTCCATATTGTCATGTAGTAGACTTGGCGCGAAGTATTGTTCTTGCACTAGAGAGCCCTGAGGCTAAAGTTGCTTTTGAAGTTTTTAATGTTGGGGATACATCGGAGAATTATCAGAAGCAAATGATAATTAGTGAGTTAAAAAAGTTTTTTCCCCGGGCCCGTATCAAATACGTGCACAAAGACGAGGATCCACGGGATTACCGTGTGAGCTTCGAGAAAATAAAAAATCAATTAGGTTTTCAAATAACTAAGAGGGTGTCTGATGGTATACGGCAGATCAAAGAAGCATTAGAAAAGGGACTTATAACAGATCCATATAACTCTAAATATAGAAATATTTAGTAATGGATGAGACAATAAGGCAAATAATAGCTTTTATTAGGCAGATCTTTCGAACACAGGGGTTTATCCCTTTGCATGAACCGCGTTTTATTGGACGCGAGAAGGAATGTGTTTTGCAAACGATAGAGAGCACTTTTGTATCGAGTGTTGGGAGCCTTGTAGAAAAGTTTGAACAAAAAATCGCCCAATATACACAAAGTCCTTATGCTATAGCTACTGTTAATGGTACTAGTGCATTACATTTGGCTTTGAAGGTGGCAGGGGTGGGGTATGATGATGAGGTTATAACCCAGGCTTTAACTTTTGTTGCAACTGCTAACGCCATAAGATATCTAGGGGCTCATCCTATCTTTTTGGATGTCTTGCCAGAGACAATGTCTCTCAGTCCTGATTGTGTGCGGGATTTCTTGGTAAAGCATGCCGAAGTAAAAAGCATTAATGGCAAAAAAGTCTGTTATAATAAGCTAACAGGTAGGAGAATATCAGCTTGTGTGCCTGTGCATACCTTAGGACATCCTGCCAGAATAGATGAATTATTGCAAATATGCCAGGAGTTTGGGATACCTCTGGTTGAGGATGCTGCGGAGAGTCTGGGTACTTTTTACAAAGGTAAGCATACAGGTACATGGGGCTTGTTGGGTGTCGTGAGTTTTAATGGAAACAAGATTATAACAACGGGTAATGGAGGTGTGATATTGACTGCAGATGAGCATTTAGCGATGCAAGCCAGACATTTAAGTACACAGGCTAAAAAATCCCATCCATGGGAATATGTTCATGACCAAATTGGTTATAATTACAGGCTAACTAATATACAGGCGGCTTTGGGACTTGCACAGATTGAGAATATTGACTTTTTTGTACAAAGAAAGAGATGGTTGGCTTCGAAGTACAGAGAGTTTTTTGATGGAATAGAAGACATCGAGTTTTTTAGTGAGCCTTTAGAGTCAAGGTCTAATTACTGGTTAAATGCGATTTTGGTAAATGACTTGAATTTTAGGGAGAAATTTTTGAAATTGACCAACACACAAGGTGTGATGACGCGTCCTTTATGGCGCCCATTGCATATGTTGAGAATGTATAAGGGATACAGTTTCAAGAATTTAAAAATAACAGAGCAATTGTATGAGCGTGTGGTATGTCTGCCTAGTAGTGTGATATTACCCAAAGAATAAAAAAAATTATACTTTTGCAATGTAAAAAAGATTTTATGTTTAAAAACCTGATAATATCAGAAAATACACCTGTGATCACCGTCCTGGAGAGATTTGATAATGTTGAGGGTTCTGTGTTTATACTTAATTCTGATGAGCACGGCTTTGTCGGATATATTCTTGATAATGTTTTGCGGTCACTGGCATTGGATCTTGATAATCTTACCAAGCCCATAGGAATGTTTACTTTGAATAATTTTTACGTGGTTGACAAGAAAGAGAAGGAATATTCAAGTGTTAATCTCAGTAATTATTCTTTAATTATAGAAAAGTCAGGTAATTATTTAAGTAGGATTTATGGCCCTGTTCTTAGCTATGTTGAAGACTTTGATATAAGTGATGTGCCTGTTGTTGTGATGGCAGGAGGTTTTGGAAAGCGGTTGCGTCCTGTAACCAATATTATTCCAAAGCCTTTGTTGCCGGTGGGGGATAAGACTGTCCTGGAAGTGATAATGGAGCGTTTTTTCAGATATGGTATATTAGATTTTTTTCTGACACTAAATTATAAAGCGAATTATATCAAGGCGTATTTTCAAGGGTTATCACCTGATTATAGGTTGCATTATATTGTCGAAGAAAAGCCTCTTGGTACGGCGGGTTCGTTGAAGTTTATTCAAGACCATGTCGACAGGCCTTTTTTTGTTTCGAATTGTGATACGTTGATTAATACAAGCTATAGGAAAATATATGATTTTCACCTCAAAAACAGGTTTGACCTAACTATCGTAGGGGCAGTGCAGAAGGTACAAATACCATTTGGTATATGTGAAGTAGACAAAGATTTTACTCTTATACAGATGAAAGAGAAACCCGCGTCTTACCATATAATAAATACAGGTGTTTATGTTGTTAACCCTCAAATCTTAGACATTATACCTTATAATGAATACTATGATATTACGGATTTTATTAATGACATACAAAGATCCGGTGGTAAAGTAGGAGTGTATCCTATAGCCGAAGGATCGTGGATTAACTTGGGCAGTATGTCAGACTTTAAAAATAATATGGATAAATTGCTATGATATCGATACGTGATTTGTCTCTGGCATTTGGCGGTAGGGTTATCTTTAATAATATAAATTTAGAAATAGCATCAACAGACAAGATAGGTCTTGTAGGACGCAATGGTTCGGGTAAGACTACTCTTTTGCGGCTCATACTTGGGCAAATTACCCCGGACAAAGGAAGTATTATAACGAAAAAGGATTTGACATTTGGATACCTCCCCCAACATCTCCATTATACAGACATTACAACAGTCTGGGAAGAGACAATCTCTGTTTTTTCCTATTTCAAGGAGTTAAGACACAAAGCAGATAAAATAACACACCAGTTAGCGAACAGAACCGACTATACATCGGATCAATACCTCAAGCTAATAGACCAGCTGGAGCATATAAACCTTATACTATCCCAGCTTCAATCAGAGGGACTGGAATCTAAGGCAGAGAGAATACTTTTGGGACTGGGGTTTGACAAGAATTTATTTAGCAAGCCAACATCTAATCTCAGTGGTGGTTGGCGTATGCGTATAGAGCTTGCTAAGCTGCTACTCCGTAATCCAGATGTTTTAATCCTGGATGAGCCTACAAACCACCTTGATATTGAGTCAATTCAATGGCTTGAAAATTACCTTTCTTCTTTCAAAGGCATAATTATTTTGGTATCACACGACCGTCGCTTTCTGGATACAGTGACCAATAGAACAGTCGAGATAGTCAAGGGGAAAATTTATCATTACCCTGTCCCATACTCCAAGTTTGTAAAGCTGCGCCAGGAACGCATTGAGAGGCAAAAAGCCGAGTGGGAAAACCAACAAAAAAAGATTAAGCAGACAGAGAGGTTTATAGAACGTTTCCGCTATAAAGCCACCAAAGCCTCACAGGTGCAAGCCCGTATAAAGATGCTGGAGAAACAGCAAACAGTCGAGATTGACGAAAGCGATCAGGCAAGTCTAAATTTTAAATTTCCTCCTGCACCCCGGTCCGGTGATGTGGTTGTTGAGATGCGGAATCTTTCCAAGTCTTTTGGGGATAATTTAGTCCTGGACAGAATCGATCTGACTATAGAAAGAGGAGAAAAGATTGCTTTTGTAGGACGCAATGGAGAAGGCAAAACTACACTGGCTAGAATAATTGTGGGTCAGCTAGACTATCATGGATTTTTTAAGCTGGGTCATAATGTGCAGATTGGATACTATGCCCAGAACCAGGACCAGCTTTTAGACCCGCAAAAAACTGTCTTGGAAACAATGGAAGATGCAGCCGTGGGTGAGGCTAAAGCGCAAGTCAGAAACATACTTGGATCGTTCCTTTTTTCTGGAGATGATGTTCACAAAAAAGTGTCGGTGCTCTCCGGTGGGGAAAGAGCCCGGCTTGCTCTGGCTACACTTATCCTACAGCCCTATAACCTGTTAGTGTTGGATGAGCCAACCAACCATTTGGATATTATTTCAAAAGATATACTCAAAACTGCTTTATTACAATATAATGGCACTCTGGTGGTTATATCACATGATAGAGATTTTCTTAATAGTCTTGTAGATACAGTTTATTATTTCCGATCCCATAAGCTACGCCAATTCAAGGGCGGAATAGAGGCTTTTCTTGAATATTATAACGTTGATACAGTACGGGAGTTGGAAGAGAAAAATATTCAAAGCTCTAGCGGAGTAAAAACGAAAAAGCAAAATGTTTCCCAATCAAATAACAAAGTGCTTTATGAGAAACGAAAGCAGCTTCAACGGCAGATTAATAAAATAGAGAAAAAAATCATAGGTATAGAAGATGCTATAGAACAATTGGAGAC
>JALWNS010000421.1 GCA_027083655.1 Bacteroidales bacterium
TTACAAAACAGGTAGCTAATAATTTTTTGCCAGTGTTTACTTAAATTTTACTAAATTTAACAATTTTACCTTTAAAGCAAAAACCTTGCAAAATGGAAAAATTCTACTAAAATTTTATAAAACTTTAACTGACGTTGCAATTTTTTTAATCTCTGATTTTTTCTTGTCATAACCCCAGCCTATGCAAAATTTTACCTCAGTCCCTTTCTTGATTCTTTCCCATTTGTCTTCCACTCCACTCCGGTGAAAGTAATAATTGTCCCTCTGTTTGGTGCTTATGAAACCAAAATCCCCACGAAGGCTACTAACCCTGCCTCTTAACTTTTTAGGGCATTTATGTGCCATTAGTATTTTGTTTGTCTCACGGATAAGGGTCTTCAGATCAGGCAGATCGTCAGGATTAATACCAAAGTTTTTGATTAAATCTTGTGGTCTTTTACTATTAATAAAATCGTTGTCTGCATAGAGCCGCACCACGAAGCTAGCTATTGTCAGTACCTGTTCGGGAGTAAAGCGGTCAAGAAAATTTCTTAACAATAAAAGGTAAACTTTGTTCTTAAACCACGGTTTTTGTTTACGGTCAAGCGCAGCCTGCAAGGCAAAGTAAAAAGCCTGCTCATCCCTACCTACAGCCTTTAGCACGTCTGCCATTCTATAATACCACACCCATTCGTCCAGGTGTAGCAGAGGACCGAGCATCTCTATAGCTTCCTGGTATTTTCCCTGAAGGATAAGTGCTTTTGCTTTGCGGTCGCGGAGGAATTTTTCGGCGTTCCTATCCAGGCGCTCCATGCGCGCAAAGAGGCTGTCTATGATTTTTTCTGCCTCTTCGGGACGGTTTGTGGTAAGATACAGGTTGGATAGCTCCAGCGTATAAGACTCTGCCAGTGAAAGTATGGAGCCGTGTGGTGTCTGCCTTCTCTCTGTGTTAATATTCTGAAAATTAATTTCTTCCAGTAGTGCTAATGCTTTATCATGTCTTTCTTTTGCCCTGTATTTCTTTGCTAGCTTAATTTTGACGTCAATGACTGCATCCTTGTCTGTGTTCTTTTCTGCTAATCCGAGTATATGGTCAATGTCCCGGGCAATAGGAGAGTCAGGGTCAAATTCTTCTGCTATCTTTCTGAGCGTGTATTTAAACAAATTGTTGTTAGGCTCAAAGTATTCGTTTTCTCTGTGTGTTGTCATTATCATTTCCAATCCCTGTGTCAGACGGCCTGTCTCCACCAGGGCGCGTGCATACCAGTATTGCATCCACATGTCATAGAAATCAGGGAAATCACTTTGTATCTGCTGGTATAGTTGCATAACACGCTGCCAATCCCTGTTTTGTCCAGCTTGAGAGAGCTCAATTGCCAGTTGTGTTGGTGTCATTTTGTTTCGTTTTTTAATAATTAGAAAAACAGAGTATTACGATTGCCAAGAATAAGATCTATGTCAATATTATGCCCAATAATTTTCATTGCTTTTACTTCATCTGACGACACTGGAATAAGCAGTATAGAATCATTATTTTCATACATCTGTTGAATTTCTTTTAGCGTCCGGTTAATCTCATCAAATACACTGCGCTTGAGATTGGCTATATAAACAGATTTTTGGATCCTGATACAGCCTTTGCGAATGAGATATTTGGCTATCTCGGTTCTAACCTTGTTATTTTCAATATCATACATTACAAGGAATAGCATATTCTCGGGTGGTATTTGGTTTTTCTTAGTAATATCCAATAGCGCTTGTATGCGCTTATCCAGGGGTTCAAGGGGCACGGGCTCTGGCGAAGGTTTAATCTCTTTTAGCCCTGCTTTCTTGATTATTTTAAGCCTTCGGCGCAGAATAGCCTCAGGGCTGCGGCGGTAGCGCGGCATTGTCAAATAGGATTTGGATTAATAGCTGGTACATCAGGTCCTGGAATTGGCGGTTATTTATTTTCTTGTTTGTTTTGAGCGCAGTTATACCTTTCTTGCCAAAGAAGATGTTAAACTCGGCATAATGCAGGTCGTACCGGAACAGAAACTGCTTGCCATAATTAATGTCTTTGACCGTTACTAGCTCAACCTCAGGGAGTTGATCTTTGATATAGTCGCGGATTTTTTGCTCAATCTCATTTAGCTGTTCGGGCACTGTTATTATCCGCTCCTTGGGCTGGCGTGGACGGTAATTGGGATCCAGTTTTTGTTTTATTTGTATGAAGGTATCACGGTCAATATTATTCTGCTTCTTCTGGATGATTGTTTGCTCCTGGAAATCTTTGTCTATTTTCTTAACACTCCGTGTAGTCTGGGCAATGTTGTCAAAGTCCACGTAATCCTTGATTTTGAGCGGCTCGGCATTGGGATTATAATACACCTGTGGATCGTGGCTAAGGAAGCAAGCACGCGTAGCATCATTGGTCTGCATATCCACAACCTGCATTAGACCATAGTCCTGGGCAAATTTGTGTGCGAAATTTTTGTAAAAAATCGTATATTGGCTTGTGTCTGGGATTCTTTTCTCCAGGCGGAAAAAGATCTTTAACCCATTCTCACTGGGCGAGACAAACATCACT
>JALWNS010000422.1 GCA_027083655.1 Bacteroidales bacterium
GTCCAGGGGCGTGCGGATAATCCGTTTTTGTAAGTCTTCGAGACCGTTAAAAGGATCAATAAGTTGGCCAAATTTGTCAGGGCTCAGGTTAATTGCCATGGCATTAATAGTAAAATCTCGGCGCCGGAGATCATCGTCCAATGTGCCGTTTTCAACTATAGGTTTGCGGGAGTCCCTACGGTAAGATTCTTTTCTTGCTCCAACAAATTCTATTTCCAGGTCACCAAACTTAAACATTGCTGTTCCGAAATTGCGGAAAATAAAAACTTTCTTTATACCCAGACGGCTGGCTACTTTCTTTGCTATTTTAATGCCGCTGCCAACAACAACAAAGTCTATATCTTCCGAAGCACGCCCAAGAATCTGGTCTCTTACCCAACCCCCAATAACATAAATTTCTGTATTTTCTTGCTGTGCTACCTCTGATATTATTTTGAAAATCTTATGGTTAAGGTCAAATTTATGTGTATCTATATCGAATTTAATATCCATAAAGCTGTTTTTATAGCTGTAAAATAAACTTTACAGGAATGAAAAAATTTAATAAATTAGTCCAGGCGACTTGCAAAGATAACGCTTTGATGTAAATTTTTTCTAAAAAGCAGCTTAAAAAAAGTTTTTTCCTAAAAGAAAAATTTTGCTGTAGATTTGCACAAATAAATAAAATGACAAAACAGGCCCGCGATATGAATACGCATCAGTATACAGAAGATACCATCCAGACATTAGAATGGAAAGAGCATATACGTAAGCGTCCTGGTATGTACATTGGTAAATTAGGTGATGGTTCTTCACCTGATGATGGTATTTATGTGCTTCTCAAAGAGGTTATAGACAACTCTGTCGATGAGCATATGATGGGTTTTGGGGATAAGATCGAGGTGGACATACGCGAAGACGGTACAGTGAGAGTCCGTGATTATGGCCGTGGTATCCCTCTTGGCAAGGTGTTGGATGTGGCTTCGAAAATGAATACTGGTGCAAAATATGATTCGCGTGTTTTTAAAAAGTCTGTAGGCCTTAATGGTGTCGGTATAAAAGCAGTCAATGCACTGTCCGAGACTTTTATTGTCCGTTCCTTCCGTGATGGACAGATGAAAGAAATTGTTTTTGAGCGTGGTAATATCATCGAAGACAAACCATTGCAACAGACAGATCAGAAGAACGGGACCGAAGTGGTTTTCAAGCCTGATGAGCAGATGTTTCCTGGTTATAAGTACCGCTTTTCTGTGGTGGAAAACATGATTAAAAACTATACCTACCTCAACACGGGTCTTAAGTTTTACCTTAATGGCCAGATGTATTTCTCCCAGAATGGCCTGTTGGATTTGTTGAATGAGAAGATAAACACAGAAATTCTTTATCCTATTATTCATCTCAAGGGCAAAGACATAGAAATTGCGATGACACATGGCCGTCAATATGGCGAGGAATATTATAGTTTTGTAAATGGCCAATATACGCCCCAGGGAGGTACACATTTGATGGCATTTAAAGAAGCACTTGTCAAAACGATCCGTGATTTTTACAAGAAAAACTTTCATTTTTCAGATATCCGGACATCTATCATAGCAGCTATCAGTATAAAGATAGAGGATCCTGTATTCGAATCTCAAACCAAGACCAAGCTTGGTTCCAAAGATATGTGGCCTTCAGGTCCGTCTATCCGTCAATATATTATGGATTTTCTCAAGACGGAATTGGATAATTATCTTCACAAAAATGAGGAAGTTGCACAGGCTATATTAAAGAAAATACAGGAGTCGGAAAAAGAAAGGAAGGCCATACAGAATATCCAGAAAATTAGCCGTCTAAAGTCCCGTAAAGTAAGCTTGCACAATAAGAAGTTACGGGATTGTGATATACATTATAACACGAATCATCCACGCCGTGAAGAATCTACTATTTTCATCACAGAGGGTGACTCGGCTAGTGGTAGCATCACAAAGGCCCGTGATGTTGCCACGCAGGCAGTCTTTAGCCTGCGTGGCAAGCCACTTAATACCTATGGCCTGACAAAGAAGGTAATATACGAGAATGATGAATTTAATCTATTACAAGCTGCCTTAAATATTGAAGAAGGTATTGAGAACCTGCGTTATAATAAGATTGTTATTGCCACAGATGCAGATGTGGATGGTATGCATATACGGTTGTTGTTAATAACGTTTTTCTTACAATTTTTCCCAGAGTTGATTAAAAATGGACATTTATACGTATTGCAGACACCACTATTCCGAGTGCGCAACAAGCAAAAAACAATATATTGCTATTCTGAGGAAGAGAAGCAAAAAGCCATTGAAGAGTTAGGCCCAAATGCTGAAATAACACGTTTCAAGGGATTAGGCGAAATATCACCAGATGAATTTAAGGAATTTATAGGGCCCAACATGAGACTAGAGCCTGTGGTTTTGACAAAGCAGGATTCTATAAATGAGCTCTTGGCGTTTTACATGGGCAAAAATACACCCAAGCGTCAAGAATTTATTATTGAAAATTTACGTGTTGAAGAAGAGTACAGGCCAGAGGTTTAATGGTT
>JALWNS010000423.1 GCA_027083655.1 Bacteroidales bacterium
AATATTATGGTTAGTTTAGCCGTTAATTTACCAACTAAAAAGTTCATGAGAATGAAAACAAATATTTTGTTAACTGTTCTTTTAACTTTTTTTGGGGCTAATGGATTTGCGCAAATCTTTGAGTATACAAAACCCACATTATATTTCACTCCTACTATAACTCTGGGGTATACTTTCCGGTGTGGCTGGAATTATGGATTTGATATGACTGTAGGTTTAAAAAGAATTATGCCCACTAAACCAGAAATCAATTCTGCTATTAATACACAATTTTACATTATAAATTACCAAGGCGAACAACATAAGCTTATAACTTTTAACATTGTTGCCGACAGTAAGATGTCGCAGTTCGGTATAGGTATTGGCCGTATTTGGAAAAGATGGGGTTATAAAAAAATCAATAAAGATGCTGCCCTTGGTTATTCTGTCTTATTTAACTTATCATCAAACAACTATAGCTACCCTTATCTTGCTGCAAAAGCATTTGTCCCTTCTGCCAAATGGACATGGTCTTCCTTACCTTATTATTTTTCGTACTACACCTTCTGGAGACGCACTCCCTTTGTAGTCCATTAACTTCTTTTAGGTTTTATATATATTTTCCAAGACTTTGTATCGTACGTTTTGCCTACAACTAACCCAGGTAAAGCAACAAACATTATTAGCAGCCCAAATATCACACTTACTACTGCAACAAGAAGAAATATGAAAAACAACAACAAAGCAGCAGGTCCTTGGGATCCGAAAGATATAGACGAAAGTATTTTCTTTGGGAGAGTGGATACAAAGAAATTACCTCCTTTATAAATTGCACGGCTTATGGGATACATACTACTCTTGACAGTTAATTTCTTAATATTTCTCACTGGTACTATAGTATGGCCTACAATTAGAGTACGATGGTTTACAACCCTAAACTTACCCTCTACTTTTTTTCCGCCATAATTGCGAACAACTATATAACGGCCTGGTTTGACCACATCCACCTGATAACCGTTGCGTCTAACAAGAACCAACACACTATCGCGAAAAATACCATAGCTTGGCATACTGAGTAAAAGAGTCATCAGCAAAGGCAGAACAAAACGCTTCATAACTATCTAATTTACTTATTTTTATCCCTTGAAATGTTATAAAAAAACATGCATTTATTTGTAAAGTAAAATATTTACTTTAGTTTTGACTAACAAAAAATTTTGGTAAAAATTACAACTATGGCTATTCTGATTAATAAAGACTCAAAAGTTATTGTTCAGGGATTCACAGGAAGCGAAGGTACTTTTCATGCCGAGCAAATGATTAAATATGGTACAAATGTAGTAGGCGGTGTCACTCCTGGCAAAGGTGGTACTACCCATCTTGATCGTCCTGTTTTTAATACTGTCAAAGAAGCAGTTGATGCTACTGGAGCAAATGTTTCTGTTATTTTCGTACCACCTGCCTTTGCTGCTGATGCCATCATGGAAGCCGTTGATGCCGGATTGGAATTAGTCGTCGCTATCACAGAAGGAATACCTGTGCAGGATATGGTCAAGGTTAAGAAATACATGGAAGGTAAGAAGACAAGACTCATTGGTCCTAACTGCCCTGGTGTTCTGACATCAGAGGAAGCTAAAGTTGGTATCATGCCAGGATTTATCTTCAAGCGTGGCCATGTTGGCGTTGTTTCCCGTTCTGGTACTTTGACTTACGAAGCAGTTGACCAGGTTGTTAAAAAAGGCTTGGGTATTTCTACTGCAGTAGGTATTGGTGGTGACCCAATTATTGGTTCTTCTATGCTTGATATTATCAAGCTTTTCATGGAAGATCCTGAGACAGAAGCTATTGTTATGATTGGCGAGATAGGCGGTGGCATGGAGACAGAGGCAGCCCGCTGGATAAAAGAAAATGGAACTAAACCTGTTATTGGTTTCATTGCCGGACAAACTGCTCCAAAAGGCCGCCGTATGGGTCACGCTGGTGCTATCATCGGCGGTAAAGAAGATACAGCAGCAGCTAAGATGGCTGTCATGCGTGAATGCGGCATACATGTCGTTGAATCACCTGCTAATATCGGACAAACTGTTTACGAAGTACTTAACAAATAAATTTTATACACATGATAAAAAGGGGATATCCTGGCGATATCCCCTTTATTATTTCTAAAAGCATAAAACTCAAAGTCATGAAACGCTCAAGTCGCGCATTCCTTACCTGTCTCCTGCTTTTACTCTTTTCATTACCTTTTCTGTTTTCTAATATATCTATATGCAATAAACTATCATAAATTAAAAACCTAAAAGGCATTTTTCTATCAGGTATAGATTGAAATTCTATATGTATGTAAAAATATATTCTTTGACCTTTTAATCTTACACTCCAAAGTAAATCCTTTCTAAATTCTTGTAGGTTTTCTGTTAAAAAGTCTGTTTTTTCTTTTTTTAAGGTTCTAAAATCTATATTTTTAACCCATTCTTCGTTGATAAAACCCTTAATTAGTTGTTTCATTAATGTTCTATTATTGAGCAACTCTTTTAGTATTTTATCATATT
>JALWNS010000424.1 GCA_027083655.1 Bacteroidales bacterium
TCGCCCATGTTGGCCGGCAGGTTCTGATATGGATCATCTGTCCGTTTGGCCAAAGCGCCATAAGGAGTAATATATCCCCAGCTGGTTTCCTGGCCTTTGTCTTCCGTTTCCATCATATACATAGGTCCGGTGGTGTCGTTTGAGATAACCATGTTTCCACGCGCCGAAGCTTCGACTATGGACATACCAAAAGGTTCCTGCAAGCTAGGCAGAATGTAGATATGCTTGTTGTCCAAGATTTGTTTCTTCTCCTCAGGTGGACTGATAGCTTTCTTAAAGTCAAAGATAACTTCTACATTGTCCGGGCTATGCTTTGCTATGGACTTGAGTTTTTCGGCATATTCCTGAGACTCTGGTATGCCTGTTATGTACAAACGAATTTTTTGCTTAATTGCTTTGGCAGCTTCAAAGGCGCCTAGAATTGCAAATTCGTGTCCTTTGCTAGGATCTACCCTGCTAAAGGTCAGTATGTTAATAACATCGGGGCGTCTTGAGAGTTTCTGCTTGACCAGTTCGTCTGGCATTATAAAGTCCATTGTCACACCGCTAGCTATGAGAACTAATTTGTGCTCAAACATATTAAGATCATATCCCTGGCCTGTGGCTATTTCTATAAAGTCACTTCTGACCTTGAGACTGTTAATAATGATGTAGTCTGCGAACACTGCCATTGCTTCGTACTGGCGAAGGCGCGTGAGCATCTCCTGCGTTGCATCGAAATTACCAAAGCCTACGCCATTAGCCGTAACGTACGTGGATTCGAGAGCATGTATAGTAGAAGTGACAAGTCTAACCTTACCTTGTAGCTGCCGCGCCAGCCATCCCGGTATAATATGGTGTCCATGCAGGCTAACAACGTCATATTCCCCTGTGTGTTGTATTATCCAATGGTAGACCGTCTCTGAAAAACGCATTATTCTATCCAGTTCTGTGTTTTTGTCCCCTACATATGGATTTTCGATGTTTTTGTCAATTAAAAAGCGGATGACTGTCAAATTGTCACGTTCTTCTATGCTATATGGTTTTTCCCAGTCCTCTCTTAGAGGAAAATCGTTTATTGTCTTGTCTGTGTGAATGGATAGTATTATTACCTGATGTCCAAGACGTAAGAATTGTTCTGTGATATTTTGTACATGTACACCACCACCTCCTGTTGCTGTTTTCTCGAATTGCAGAGAAACTATTGCTATTCTCATGGCTCTATTGATTTATGTTTTATGATTATAACTTCTTGGTTGTCAAAAGTTTTTCGTAGTTTTAACCCTCTAGGTATAGTGAAACGGTTTTGGTAAGATAGATCCTGTGTAGTATCTACGCTTTGGTATTCTACTGTACGAATCTGAATTTCATTTTTGTTTATCCAGATCCACTTGAACTGGTCAATTGAAGCCGCATCCCTTGTCCAAGTTTTTAGATCGTCTGCAGGACGCAGTGGCGCCCCCCAGCATCCTTCTCCTACATAGACTGTACCGTTTTGGTCATCCCTGGCAAAACCTTCATCCCCGTTTGCATCTGGACGAATAGGATAAGTTATTTTGTGGGTATGTGTATCACCTTCTAATACAAGAGGCACCCGGTATTTGTATATGATTGGAGCCCAGAAATTATATTGTTCGTCTCCTTCCCTCTTTCGTGAATAGTGTGGGCGCATGGGTTTGTGATAGGCTACAAGCGTCCATGTAGCGTCTTGATGAGCCGCTAAGTCTTTTTCGAACCATGAAGTTTGTTTTCCTCTGATTTTGTATTGGGTGTTTAATGACACAAAATGTATGAATTGCCCAGAGATGTTGAATGAATAATAACCATGTGGATGCTCAAGCAGATCAAAGAATTTGCATACATCCTGTTTTCTTTCATGATTACCAGGAACAACAATTATTGGAATGAGATGGCCATCTGCTATAGTGAGCTGCCAGTCTTCGAACCATTGAAGCCATTGTTTTTCTGTGCTACCGTATGTGAAGTCTCCGTCAAATATAACAAGGTCTGGCTGGAGCTTGGCAACCATACGATTGGCCATACGTCTGATCTCTGGACGGGAACGGGAATCTCCTCCTGCAATAATAGATAATTGAATGTTATCTCCTACAGGTAATGTGTGAAACCACATTATTGGACTTTTACTATCCGAATCAATAATCTGTATAACATATTTAGTGCCGGGATTGAGATTTGTTATAGTACAAAAAGCATTTTTAAGTCCTTTGTAATTAATAAATTTTATATGTTCTACTGTTTTTTTTAATTCTCCAGTTTTAGCAAAATTTTCTTGGGTGTCGTATTTTACAATAACTTGATTACCCGAAAGTTGGATCCAGCCAAGTGTATAGGAATGAGCAGGGTCATCTTTGGCAATCAATCGGTAATAGCCAGTTTTTGCATGAATTGTTATACTAAAGAATAAAATTAAACCTAAGGAAAGGATTTTGCGTATCATTTTTATTGTAATTTTGACTTTTAGCAAAATTAAAAACTAAATTTAGGCATGAAAAAAGTTTTGTTGTTGATTTGCTTAATAA
>JALWNS010000425.1 GCA_027083655.1 Bacteroidales bacterium
TGTTTTATATTTTATGTATTTTATGGCTTCAAGTAAATTCTTGTATACATCTGTGTTCGGATCAGCTGCCATTTGCCTGTTTTGGTAGGCTTCATATGCACTATAACCTATCACGTCACATTTTACATTATTTAATACGCTATTTGTAACTGTCTTTTCTTCATCAAATACTCGTACTTTAACTACTTCACACACATGGTCAACTTTTGTGTTTGAAGGATTATAGTCTCTTGCATTATTTATTGCCATCTGACGGACTTTGAAGTATTTTTTGTACTTCTCTAAAGCTATATCTGTGGCTGTATTATCTTGCAGACTTCTTATTGTATGCCAATCAGATTCATGGTTTTGTATATAGAAGTGCTTATTATCATCTTTGAAAGTATTCAGTAAATTGTAAGCTAAATTATACGCTTGCCTGTAAACCTTTATAAGTTGCTGTTCAGTTAAATCTTTATACACCTCATCATCTACAACAAAAGTATCTGAGTTCATGAATATGTCTGTAAAATCTAAGGTGAGCAAACTATAAAAAGAAGGGTTTGTAAATAATCGCCTCGTAAAGAAGTTGCTATCAACAACATTAGATACATCTACTACTTTCCCATTTGCATCTTTTTTGTATATAGCCGGACCGTTAAATATCTTTATGGTTTTAAATCCTGTTTGATAAATATCATTGTATGCATCTGTGTGCACATCGGCCATTGGTCCAAAAGGATTGTATATTGCACCAGGCGCATGCACCATTCCTAGTTTGTTGTCAACGTTTAATTTTTGTACATTGCGAACATTTGTAGGCTTAGATACTGCACATTTATCAAATTTGTAAGAACCTGACAAAACCCCGTCGCTGCAAACTCTTGTCTCAGACATACAAGAGCTACCGTGAGGAACAAACCTTTCTCTATATGCTGTTATTGTAGTCCCGTCTTTAATGTAATAATCGTTAAACTTGCAAGGCTTCTTAAAGTTAGCATCTTTTGTATCTATAAGCTCTAACCATTTTTCGTAGTACCTTTTACCCAACTCTACAAGAGACTGTGCATCAAAGTGTATTCGTTGAACAGGGTTGTTATCAACCCCGGTTTTATATTTAGATTTCAGGCCTGATGAGCTAACAAATCCTACATTATCATGTGTATTTGCAAAATTCTTTATAGCATTTATTCTTGCCTGCTTTTTAGAATAAAGTGCATTATCATTCTCTAGCCAATCAGGTACAAACTCTCCTATTAGAATTGGGTATTTGTTTAAATCTCGAAAATCACGTTTAAGTTTGTTTATAAGTTCTGACAAATTATTTACATATTCTTGGTCAGACATTCTAGTTAAATCTGCTTCTCCTTGCTGCCATAGAAAAGCAACAATTCTGTTTTCACCAGGTAAGGATAGTGCTGTATTTATTCTCGTTTTCATATCTTCATACAAAGAACCTCCGTGAGCATTTGCTGTACGGCTTGTACTTATTTTTCCAAGCCATTCAAGAATAGATGAGCCGCCATAGGCAGCTGGTATTATTAAAATCTTTCTATTCTGATTTAGGTTGCCAGACGCATATCTTCTTGCAAAAGGTATAGCAAAGCCCATTGTGTGTCTTTGTTTACTCTGAACATATTGTCCAACTTCCCAATGTTCGAGTGCGTCATACTTAACAAGATCCATAACTTGTGTTCCATTTATTATTATTGGATTGTTATCGTAATCTTTCAAAGGCTCTTGAAATAATGCTGGAATAACTTTTTTATCATTGTTAGCATATCTTCCAATCTGGTAAATTTTATTATCTAGGTAAGAATGAGTTATAGAATAATTATCGTAAAAATAAGGACCTCCGAAACCAACTGCATTACTTTGACCAGCAACAACTATTATGTCATAACCTGCTGGTAAATCATCTACATCTGGAGTAACTCTACTTGTTCTTCTACCACCAGAACTAGAACCTCTATTAGAGTTATCGGGATTATCAATCGAAGGATGGGTGCTAATTCTACTAGAATTTACTGATGGAATATGCAACACTGGTACACATGAGGAGTTTTTATAACCTGAAAATGTTGTTCCATTTATCAAGCAGTTTCTTAAATTGCTTAAATTATAAACGTAGTAATTATTATTCCAATTGCTGTTGTTGCTATTTATTACAACACTTTGTTTTTTGACATTTAGTAGCTCACATATTTTCCCTTTGGTTTTTGGACCTATCAAACCATACCCATTTACATTTATACTACCTGAGCACAAGGACAAATATTTACATTGGAAGTTTTTAGTAGCATTTATTGTTATAGGCCCATAATAACCAGTTATCTTAGGGTAATTAAAAAAACCTAAAATCTTTAATGCTTTTTGCGCTTCTTTTACAGCTTCATTTTTGGTATATGGTATTAATTTGCTGCTTAGCAAAAAATTACAATTAACACTTTCTGCCGAAACAGATTTGTTCAAATTATCCTTTACCACATACTCATAGGATCTATTATTGGTATTGGTTTCATAATGTACTCTAGAGG
>JALWNS010000426.1 GCA_027083655.1 Bacteroidales bacterium
AGCGCAGTCCTCTAGCGGCGGAGAGAGATGTACACCGCCAATGGTCTGCCAATGAGAAGACAGCAGTGGAAGCAGCCCTTGGTATGTCCTATGCAGGCCGCCGTGCAATGGCTGCAATGAAACATGTAGGTCTTAATGTTGCTGCCGATCCATTTATTAACTCTGCTATTACTGGTGTTATAGGAGGTTTGGTTGTTGTATCTGCCGACGACCCTTCTATGCACTCTTCCCAGAATGAGCAGGATTCCCGTTTTTATGGCAAGTTTGCAATGATCCCTATGCTTGAGCCTTCTACCCAACAGGAGGCTTATGATATGTCCCGTTATGCGTTTGACCTCTCGGAAAGGGTTGGTCTGCCAGTTTTGATACGTATAGTTACTCGATTAGCGCACTCCCGTGCTGCAGTTAATACAGTAGATACACCACGAGCGGAAAATTCACCCCGTTTGCCAGATGATCCAATGCGTTTTGTCCTGTTACCAGTTAATGCTCGTAAGCGTTATAAAGTACTTATTGGGACACAATCACAGCTTGTAGAGGAAGCTGAGAAATCACCTTTTAATAAATATATTGATGGACCTGACAAGTCTATGGGTATTATTGCTAGTGGAGTAGCTTACAATTACCTGATGGAGAATTTTAGAGGCAAGCAGGTGCCTTATCCTATTGTTAAAATTGGTCAATACCCACTGCCTGTAGATATGATACGTCGTCTTTTCGATGAGGTAGACAAAGTATTGGTTCTAGAGGAAGGTTATCCATTCATCGAGGATCAACTAACTGGTCTTCTTTCCGCAGGTAAAGTGATAGGCCGTTATACTGGCCATGTACCACGCACAGGAGAGCTGGATCCTACAATAGTAGGAGAGGTACTTGGCATGCCTACGAAAAAAGCTTTTGACGTCCCGGCAGATGTTGTTAAAGGACGTCCCCCACAGTTATGCCCAGGTTGCGGTCATATTGATGTTTATATCGCCCTAAATAAGGTTATGGAACAATATGGACCTGGCCATGTCTTCTCAGATATTGGATGTTACACTCTTGGAGCTTTGCCACCATATAACGCAATAAATACATGTGTGGATATGGGTGCTTCAATAACAATGGCCAAGGGTGCGGCAGATGCAGGTATACGGCCTGCTGTAGCCGTTATTGGAGATTCTACTTTTACCCATTCTGGAATGACCGGTTTGCTTGATGCAGTTATAGAAAAATCTCCAATTACAGTTATTATATCAGATAACTCCCTTGTTGCTATGACAGGTGGCCAGGATTCCCATGCAGCAAACCGTCTGGTCGAGATATGTAAGGGTATAGGTGTAGAGCCGGAGCATATACGTACAGTTACTCCGCTACCTAAAACCCGTGACCAGATAGCACAGATTATACAGGAAGAAATAGATTATGATGGCGTGTCTGTCATCATTGCATCACGTCCTTGTGTTACACATACAGTTAGCCGTAAGCGTAAGCAACGTGTGCAAAAACAGTCAAACAACTAAAAACCGGAGTTCAATGAAAACAGATATAATACTTTCAGGTGTAGGCGGCCAAGGGATATTGACTATTTCCGCCATTATTAGCTGGGCGGCCGTGCGTAATAATATGTATGTCAAACAATCCGAAGTACACGGCATGGCCCAGCGTGGAGGTTCAGTTTACTCTCATCTGCGTCTGTCTACAGAACAAATAGCTTCTGATCTTATCCCTTATGGGGAAGCAGACTTGATTTTGTCTGTCGAGCCAATGGAAGCATTGCGATATCTCCCTTATCTGTCCCGTGATGGTTGGTTGGTTACTAATATTAAACCAGTTAAAAATATTCCGGATTATCCAGCTCAAGAAGACTTGATAAAAGCTATTGAGCAGATCCCTAACCATGTTTACCTGGATGCAGATGGCCTTGCACGTAAAATACAAGCCTCCAAAGCAGCCAATATTATCATGTTAGGGGCAGCATCCCCTTTCCTGGGGCTTAAGTATGAAGACTTGGAATGGGCTATAGAGAAGCAATTTAGCCGTAAAGGACAAGACATCGTAGATATGAATAAGAATGCTTTGAAACTTGGCTTTGAGGAAGCACGACGCTTGTTTCCTGATAAAGTTAAATGACAAGCTAGAATAACTCTGTGCTGGCTATCTTACAGTTTTCAAAAGAGAAAATAATTATTCTACAGACATTTGTAGTGTTAGATTGTTTTTGTTCCGACGGAGGCCAGACCTCCGCCGGGTTTTATATGAAATAAGGTTAGAAAAAATTTTGAGTTAATGTTTACGATTGAGAGAGAAATAATTAGTGGTAATACTCAAAAATCAAAGGGTGGTTTAGGTTGTCCAAAAATGTGAAAAAAGTAAAAAAAATTTGGACGATAAAAAGGCTTTTTATTACCTTTGCATCGCAATTGAGACAGAACAAGAATTGATCCGGTAGCTCAGCAGGTAGAGCATCGGCCTTTTAAGCCGAGGGTCCTGGGTTCAAGTCCCAGCCGGATCACAGGAGCCGAGACCATAAGTC
>JALWNS010000427.1 GCA_027083655.1 Bacteroidales bacterium
ACGAATTTTACTGGCGGCGGCTGCGTAGCAGCCGCCGCCAGCTTTTTTGTTTGCAGGTGTGGTTAGTCGTAATGGGTTTAACCCAAAATCAGCGTTAGGATTGCAAAAATCTTTTTAACTCAAAGAAAATCATTGTATTACTCGTTAAGTAATAGTATAGAAAAACGTAAAAACAAAAATTTTTAGAGATAGTAACTATATCTAACTGAAAATCAATTGATTAAGTTGTAAAATTTCTAATGCGTAGCATTAGGAAAAATCTCAAATAACACCCTGAAAATCTGCAAAATATAATTGCATAATATACTATTTTCATCTGTTCTAATGCGTAATTTGGGTTAAATTTTTTACATCATAAAGGAGACAAACTCACCAAATAATATTTTATCACATCTATCATAAGATAGTACCTTACTTAATATTTTTTCATAGTTAATTCATATTTTATCAAAAAAACAATAAATTTTACCGAAAAAATTTAACCTTTTGTCTAAAAATACGTTTTTTTAAACTGGATTTAATTTTCTAGATAATACCCCCTGAAGAGAAAAATAGACCGTAATTGTTAATAATTACTCTTCTGTTCTTCTCTTCTTTTTATAGAATCAGTTATCCTAAGAACTGATTGATCATCTCACGCAACGTTCCAAAGTCACACATTGATGCTTCCCCAAACTCACACATCAATCAAAAACCTTTTAAACACTCAATCATAAATATATGAAGTTCAAACCTTTACTATTCCTCAGCGTTATTGTATTGTTTTTATTACAAAGTGCCAATATTATGGCACAAGAAGGAACAAAGCAACTAATGCCTAATCCTACCGACCGTCTTTATCTGCTAATCAACCCAAATGGTTATACAAATTTCGCAGAGTACGGATGCACGGATAGAGAGAGGCTATATATTCACCTCAAAGCCGGAGAAAAGCTATATCTGGGAATGCAGTTTGACGACCCGTCTGATTCTTATTTCCGCCTAAGTGACCCTAACGACAATATTGTGATTGACGGGACGCCGGTGCCCACCAGCGGACAGCCTGGCTATATTGCTACTTATGACCAGGCAATCCATGTCCCAAACGGTGTAAAAGTCAATGGACAGACACAGACTAATGGCTTTGATGCTATTGTCTATACTGCCCAGACAGATGGGGATTATTATCTGGAGTTCAACACACCTGGCACCAGATACATAAAACTTTTCAACGTAACAGTAACCGATGGGAACGACAACCTAGTAACCAACCCCGACAACCCCAACCTTTCTGCTGGACGTCTCTGGTCTTATCAATGGCAGATGACAAATACCAGTTATACAGAGTACCCTGTGCAGACACCTTTTTATATTTACACTACAGATGGCTTTGTAAACAGGGTAATCTACAAGATGAAACCCTACCACTTTGTGTTTGTGTCCAACTCTTATGGCTGCCGCAACACAGGTGATATTGTCAAAGACCGTCAGAGTCTTAATGGTAATGCCTTTCAACTTAACAATATCTCAGAATACAAAATATTCCTTAATGATCCAGATCATAGCGTTTACCCTAGCATTGACATTGATCCTCCTGTTGTTAAAGCTTGGTTTAATGATGTTCTAATTTATGATTATGATTATACTCGCGATCCAAAGTTGCTAAATATCAACGTTGGAACAATAGATATTCATGCTAATGATGAAAACTGTAGCACAGACTCCTCAAATGTCGTGTACTTCAAAATCCAAACAAACGTACCAGGACGCACGGCTATTCTGATTGATGTGAATGGCGATGGATACAAGACAGGAACAGCAGATACGGCTCTTATTTACAATGTATCTGTGGGTACTAATTACATTCCATGGAATTTGCGTGATGCATACGGAAATCCGGTAACTTCTGCCGAGCTCAAGATAGTTCCTAAGTTCCTGGAAGTCGGACCTCTTCATCTGCCTATCTTTGACGTGGAAGCTCTCTCTGGAGTGGAAGCATCAAGCATAAGGCCATTCAGAGTTATTTCCCAGAATGTGTACTGGGACGACCTGGCCCTACCTCCAGGAGAATGGGGTGATGACAACGGAGCAATGGACCAGACAGATACAATACAACTTTATCCGGACAAAGACATTCCACGAATTTGGACTTATTACAATGACAACGGTGGCCACCAGAATGGCAATGATAACACTATGAACACATGGTTTAACTCCATTGACCTGGGTAGCTCTGACCTTAACTTTAACCTTATTTTAGACCAGTGTGTCAACGAATCCTATCCTTTTGTCTCAGACATAGAAAAATTCGGCGCTGTTAACGGGCAGGTGACCTTCTCTCAGGACGACTTTGACCAGAAATTCTCCGATCCTGATAACGGACATATCGTTAACATTAAAATCCTTAATTTACCAGCAAATGGCACACTCTATCTGAATGGTTCGCCTATTACAGCAGGTCAGGAAATCCTCTACGCAGACCTGGACAAAATAACCTTCACGCCAGACAATAACTGGTTTGGTAAGACTTCGTTC
>JALWNS010000428.1 GCA_027083655.1 Bacteroidales bacterium
AAAGGCTATAAAAATGCTGTCTACTAAAAGAGATTAACTGCGAAGTCTTGAGGTTATAAATATAAAGAGAATCTGAGGTAAAAAAGGCTAGATGATTGGGTTCTACAAAAGCCATTTGCCAGATAACCCCCAGATTTCTCGTCTTGACAAAAGGGAAATTAACGAATTTAAAGTTACCTAAAGAATCAGTGGTTAAATATCCTAAATTATTTTCACCTCCAACATATATTTTACCTTCGTTATCTTTAGCTAAGCAACGTACCACGTTTCTATTTGGAAGTTCAATTTTCGTCCATGACTGGCCATCGAAAACAATAAGTCCTTCTGTATTAGCATTATACAAGAAGCCTCTGTCGTCTTGTATGAAGCCCCAACTTTGGTTATGGGCATTGAAATCAATTTTGGTGTATTGTATAATTTTAGGATGTCCAACAAAAAGAATATCTTGTGCAAAAGAGCTTATACTTAGAAAGATTGCAAGAATTGTGAAGTATGTTTTATTAGGTAAATTCATTATTTTGTAGCTTTCATAAGCTTGACAGAAATTATATAAAAATACAAAGTTTTTTCTTTATTCAAAGGAATAAAAAGATAATTTAATTTACTATTCGACACAAGGGCGATTTGAACAAGGCCAACATTTCCACTATTTTCATTGTAAGCAGGTAATCTAAGGAGGTAGCGCCTCAACTGTCTGAGCTCTTGGTGGTTAAGTTTGTTTATCAATCTGCATTTATTCTGGATGTGTTCCTTGCTTTTTGCATCGATTATATTACCTGCATTTATTCTAAAATAGTCTTCGTATTCGTTGATAACGATGAGGCCGGTACCCTGTCCATTTTCTTTTTCATGGGAGTAATACGCAATATTGCTTGCTAGCTCTACAAAGATTTTAAAAAACTTTTTTGATTGTGTCAGGCTGTCTGATATTTTGTTTTGCATGCTACGGGCAATGCTAATGAGAATATATTTATCAAAAGGTCCAATATAACTACCAACAATGTTATGGCTATCCATAAATTTGAATAAATCAAAAACAGCTTTGTGCCACTCCTTAATAACCGTTTCTTTGCTCTCGGTCTTTTCCATCAATTCACGAAAATTAAATTTCAAACTAGCTGCTAAAGAAGTATATTTGTTTATAAAATTCAAAAAAAATCATTTGTTTTGCAAAAGATAAATTTCAAAAAAAGGTCTTGTATGTACACAGAGCTTAAGAGAGGCAGTGCAAAGATGGCAGTTATTGGCCTCGGATATGTAGGTTTACCCTTAGCTTTAGAGTTTGCAAAAAAATTTAAAGTAATAGGTTTTGACATCAATCCTGGTGTTATTGAGAAGTTGAATAACAAAATTGACCCGGCTGGAGAGATAGAACCAGAGAAATTTGAAGGTATTGACATAGAGTTTACTTCTAATCCTGATGACCTGAAAGACATAAATTTTTATATAGTTGCAGTACCCACCCCAATTGATGAACATAGACAGCCCGATCTGGGTCCACTTCTTAGTGCATGTTCTCTTGTTGGTAAATATTTGAAAAAGGGTGATTATGTAGTATTTGAATCTACTGTATACCCGGGCTGTACAGAAGAGGACTGTGTGCCAGTGATGGAGCGCGAGTCTGGTTTAAAATATATACAAGATTTCAAGGTGGGATATTCGCCGGAAAGAATAAACCCTGGAGACAAAGTACATACTTTGACCAATGTAGTGAAGATAACATCTGGATGTGATAGCGAATCTTCAGAGGAGATAGCACGTGTTTATGAAGAGATTGTCGAGGCAGGCATTTACAGGGCAGCCTCCATACGTGTAGCAGAAGCGGCCAAGATTATAGAAAATACCCAGCGTGATGTCAATATCGCTATTATGAATGAGTTTTCCAGAATGTTTAATTATTTAGGTATCAATACGTACGATGTTATAGATGCTGCCGCTACAAAATGGAATTTTCTCAAATTCTCTCCGGGCTTGGTAGGAGGGCATTGTATAGGTGTTGATCCTTATTATTTGATTTTTAAGGCACGTCAGTATGGTTATGAACCCCATTTGCTTACAGCAGCCAGGGCTTTGAATGATGATATGGGCTTTTATGTTGCAAATAATATTATAAAGCTACTGGCTAAAAATAACCTTCCTGTTGCCGGGGCTAATGTTTTGGTTCTAGGTATTACTTTTAAAGAGAATGTATCCGATATTAGGAATTCAAAGGTGGCAGATATAATATCAGAGCTCAAGGAGTATAATGTCAATGTGCAAGTAGTAGACCCTAAGGCCGATCCTCAGGAGGTAGAAAAAGAATATGGAATAACATTGGACAATCAAATACGGCAGGATTATTATGATGCAATTGTGGTGGCAGTCAATCATAACGAGTTTAGGGAATTTACAGAGTTGGATTTCAAGAATATGCTCAAATCAGGCAAAGGACTTTTGATAGATGTTAAAGGTATTTACCGGAACAAAGTAAAATCTCTACCATACTGGAGTTTATAATCGTCTGGATATGAA
>JALWNS010000429.1 GCA_027083655.1 Bacteroidales bacterium
GCCCGAAACTGCAAAACAAGACTTATTGCACACAAAAAACGACGGGGGCGCTCATGCGCCCCCGTCGTACAAAAGCAATAGAGGTAAAAGGTTTTACTGGACATTTCCTTTTACTAAATAAACGGCATCCTTATAGACGAACATTCCTTGTCCCATTTTCTGCTTAGTACGAACTACAATTGGCAAAGAAAACTGGCCCTTCTTTGTAAAATATTTCTTGTCAATCGTTACTATTATCTTTCCTGTCTCATGTGGTTTTATAAACTTGTTGACAACTGTTACAGATACACCATCTGGTATATCAATCCTGTCAATAACCATAGGATTAGGAGTGACATTTCGGATAACAAATTCGTGTGAAGCAACATCACTTGTAACTGTGCCAAAATCATATTGTGCATATGCTTCTGTACCAAGTGCACGCTGTCCTCCGAAGAACTGGCCTTCTTCCTCGTCTATCTGGGCCATCATTGTGAAGCTAAAAGCAAAAATAATTGCAAAAACAAATGCTATTTTCTTCATAACTAAAGGTTTTTATTATTTTTTGAAATATAGTAAATTATTGTACACTTGTCAACATTTATATGCATAAACTCTAAGTTATATGGTCTATTCTCAAACTAGATAACTTACTATGTAGCAAATCCAGATCTGACGGCGTATTGACATTCAAAACAACAAACTCGTCGTCCACCTCTAGCTCTATACGCTTAAACTGTTCGAGAAAATTCTTAAGGTTCATTGCTTCATAATTGTCCTTTACTTCTAATATCTGCCGACTTATCTCACTACTTATCAGAACTGGATGCCCGCTCTGGCCTTTATATACCGGTACCACATAGGCTTCTGATTCTAAGACCTTGATCATCTGTGATAAGGTTGCATGACGAACACCTGGAGTGTCAACATTTTGTATAAACGTATTACCTGGACCTAACTTTTTGACCCCCAAATAAACAGAATAGAAGCGGCCATAAATAAGTCTCTGGTTAAAAACAAACTCAGCATCCTGTAATATTTGTTTTTCCTTAAGCTTATAATACAAATGGGGAGAGACTACTACCACAACCCTATCACTTACTTTCGAAAACTCCGAATATATGTTCTCTAGAAATGTAGTTGACCCAAATCTAAGTAAGGCCTTAGGTTGTGCCATCCTTGATGACAGACCTGCCGAGAGAATTATTGTATTTACTGGTTCATTATACATGGCTATTTTACTTTTAACAACTCATCCCAACGCGTTGTGTATTCTTGGGATATATGGAATTGCCTTGGTTTCCAATTACCTTCCCCAATTTGTGTACCAAAAAATAAAACTTTACGTCCAAACTTGCTTCTCATCCGGTCCAAAGCATTCATTAATGATTGTTCCTGGGCTTTATTATAAGGGTCAAAGAGCCCCATCTGTACTGCTTGCGCCGGCTCAAGCCCCATTGCCAGAACTCCTGCCTTCCTGTATTTATAACCCTCTTTGTAAATAGCTCTTAGTCCTTTCAACGCAGCGTTAATAATAATACGCGAACTGTTGGTCGGAGACGGCAAAGTTATCACTGCATTATTTCTATACTGTGGCAAATCTTTCCTGTGTGGATCAGTGCGAAGATAAACCATCACTGTATTGGCTACTTCGTCAAGGCCCCGCAGCTTGACCGCACAACTGTCTGCAAAGTTGGATATAGCCTCTTCCAGATCTTCATACTTGTCTATCAGAACGCCAAAACTACGGCTACGCCTTATAGATTTTTTACCCTCGGGTATTTCATTAAGTTCAAAAATACTCTCGCCCAATAACTCACGCTTTAGCCTCAATGCCAGGACATTAAAATTCTTCCGGATAAACTCATCAGACAATTGCACAAAATCCCAGACTGAATAGACAAAATGCTGGTAAAGCTTCTTAGCCCATCGCCTGCCTATGCCCCATAGATCCTCTATAGCAGTCTCTTTCATTACCTGCTCTATCAACGCATCATCCTGCAGGATTAGTACATCTTGTTTTAATACTTTTTTTGCATACTCAGTGGCTAACTTGGATAATGTTTTTGTTTTTCCAACCCCTATGGTTACAGGTATACTTGTCCAATTATAAATCTTTTTGACCAGGTCTTTAACAAATACCTCCAGATCATTTGTTATCAATGTATCCAACCGCATAAAAGCTTCGTCAATAGAATAAATCTCAATGTCAGGAACAAACTCCATTAATATTTGCATTATCCGCCGGGACATATCCCCATAAAGGGAATAATTAGCAGAAAAAACCATAACCCCATTTTTCTCCAAAAAATCATGTACCTTGAAATATGGTTCTCCCATCTTGATACCCAGACTCTTAGCCTCTGGTGAACGTGCTATGATACAACCATCATTATTAGACAAAACCACTACTGGCTTATCACGCAACTTAGGATTAAAAGCTTTCTCGCACGAAGCAAAGAAGTTATTACAATCAACCAAACCAAACATTTGATCCACAAAGAGTTTTTAATTTTAAATACTACTATAA
>JALWNS010000430.1 GCA_027083655.1 Bacteroidales bacterium
AAAAAAAAGTATATGTGAAAAAAGTAAAAAAAATATAATGTGGAACCTTATAGCCATATAGGCGACCATATGACCCCCACAATAATATTTGATCCAGAAAAGAAACTTTTTTTGATGCGTGGGAGGTCTTTTCCCGATGATGCCCATACTTTTTACAAGCCTGCCCTGGAATGGTTGGAAGAGTATGCAAAGAACCCTAATGGAGAGACTATCTTTAGTGTGATGTTGTATTATTATAATTCATCCACGGCTAAGATTTTGTTGGAGATATTTAAGATTTTGCAAGATATTCATGACAAAGGTAATAAAGTCACAGTGAGATGGTTGTATCATGAGGAGGATGAGATTATAAGGGAGCAAGGGGAGGATTATAAGGACTTGTTTACATTTGACTTTGAATATATTTCTTTCTCAGATAAAACAATCAAATAAAAAATTGAGAACCATGTATAGCGAAAATTTTAAACAGTTTTTGATTCAGGAAATTGAATCAATAAAACAAGCAGGTCTTTACAAAGAAGAACGCATAATTACTTCTCCCCAGGGATCAGAGATAACCCTGGCAGATGGCAGAAAAGTTCTGAATTTCTGTGCTAACAATTATTTGGGTTTATCTGCCCATCCACGTGTAGTAGATGCTGCTAAAAGGACACTAGATAGTCATGGCTATGGTATGTCTTCTGTCCGTTTTATTTGTGGGACACAGGACATACACAGGGAGCTGGAGAAGAAAATAGCTGAGTTTTTCGGAACTGACGACACGATTCTGTATGCTGCTGCTTTTGATGCAAATGGGGGATTGTTCGAACCGTTCTTTGGGCCAGAGGATGCCATTATTTCAGATCAGCTTAATCATGCATCGATCATTGATGGTATAAGACTAACTAAGGCGCAGCGCCTTCGCTACAAGCATTCTGATATGGATGATCTGGAGGAGAAGCTCAAGGAGGCGCGTAATGCACGTTTCAGGATAATAGCGACAGATGGTGTGTTCTCTATGGATGGAGATATGGCAAAGCTACCTGAGATTGTGGAGCTAGCAGAGAAATATGATGCCCTGGTAATGGTAGACGATAGCCATGCAGCTGGTTTTATAGGACCAAATGGCCGTGGTACACCTGAATATTTTGGTGTGCAGGATAAGATTGACATCCTCACAGGTACATTAGGAAAGGCATTTGGTGGAGCAATGGGTGGTTATACAACAGGCCGCAAGGAAATAATAGAGATGTTGCGCCAGCGTTCCCGTCCTTATTTGTTCTCCAATTCTTTGGCGCCAATGATTGTCGGTGGTGCCCTGGAAGTATTTGATATGTTGATGCAGAGTAATGAGCTCAGGGACAAGGTAATGGATAATGCTAAGTACTTCAAGGAGAAAATCGTAGAGGCAGGTTTTGATATCAAGCCTACCGAATCGGCGATTATAGCAATTATGCTTTATGATGCCAAACTTTCGCAGGACTTTGCGGCCCGTCTGCTTGATTATGGTATTTATGTCATAGGATTTTTCTATCCTGTTGTTCCTAAGGGTGAAGCACGTATTCGTGTCCAGCTATCTGCCGCACATACACGTGAACAAATTGACCGTGCTATCGAAGCCTTTATTAAGGTAGGCAAGGAGTTTGGTGTTATTAAATAGGATAGATAGTACAAAAATATAGATTTAGACCAAAGGTTGGGACCCTAATGGGTTCCAACCTTTTTTGTTCTGAGGCTGACAATATTTCATACATTTTTATTGTGGTAAAAAAATTGATATGCCTATGATGACTGGTCAAGAATTTTTAACCCTAAAACTAAAGCGCTATGGCAACAACAAAAGCACACAATTGGTGGTTAGTTTTTTTGATTTCGCTAATCATTGTAGCCCTGTCAATTTGGGTAATGATAAAACCTGTTGAAGCATTTGCAGGTTTGGTATTGCTCTTTGCATGGTCTATCATGGTTTCTGGTTGGTTGAATGTTATCTTTGCTATACAGAACCGCAAGAGCCTTGATAGTTGGTTATGGTTTTTATTCCTCGGTATTCTTGAGATAGTCTTGAGTATAGGACTGTTTCTCCAGCCCCATATTACGGCTTTGGCACTGATTGTATATGTTGGTTTCTGGCTAACATTTAAGGCTGTCATGAATATTACATATTCAGTTGAAATAAAGAAGATAGGATTCAAAGACTGGTGGGTGGTTCTCCTTGGTGGTATATTGACATTGATTTTTGCATTTTTAATGGTAATAAATCCGGTGTTTGGAGCTTTGACAGTAACATATCTAACAGGTATTTCGTTGCTTGTAGCTGGTTTGTTTGGTATATTCCTATCGTTGAAGCTCCGTAGAATAGAGAAATTTTTGAATGCGTAAGTTTAAATTTAATGTAAAGAAAAGGCTGCTCCATGTGGGCAGCCTTTTTTTGTATATCATGTTTTGCCAAAGAAGCGGATTTTTATCTGGAGCTTTTAAATGTAAAGAAATGGTGGTTTAATCAAAATAAGAAAAT
>JALWNS010000431.1:0-3170 GCA_027083655.1 Bacteroidales bacterium
AGAATTGAATTAGTATCTAGACTATCGCAATAAAGATAATTAATTTTATAATCCACGGCAATTTTACATATTTTTCTATGATTTTGTCATATTTCTCCAATGGAATACTATGTGCTGCAAAACCTATTATTAATAATATTACCCATAGATGTCTGGCCTCATAAAAAGGTTTGGCAAACCTTATATCAAAATCTGTAAAGATTTTTTTAACCATTATCCAGGATGCCTGGTAAGCATTGATTTTTACTGGCTCGACAACTTCTACTTTTTTGCCACTGGGATCTATAACGGTCTTGGTTTCATTTATAGTTATTGGTGTCATCCGGAAAAATATCCAGAGAAAGATAACAAAATGAAAGGTTATAAACCAAGAAAAGAATTTTTTAGGGAAAATATCGGGTATTTTATCCAGTCTAGGCTTAAGAATCTTGTGAATAACCAATCCCAGACCATGCAAACCACCCCACCAAACAAATTTCCAATCTGCACCATGCCACAAGCCACCTACTAGCATGGTAATCATTAAATTACGGTACTGCTTTATTTTCCCCTTGCGGTTGCCGCCAAGGGGGATATATACATAATCACGCAACCATGTCGACAGTGATATATGCCAACGCCGCCAAAAATCTGTAATATTACGTGCTTGATATGGCAAACGGAAATTTATACCCAGATCAAAGCCCATGACCCTGCCCAGACCTATTGCCATATCCGAATAACCGGAGAAATCCATGTAAATTTGCAATGTATACCCATAAATCGCCATCAAGTTCTCAAAACCGTTATAATTCTGGGGAGCTGCAAACACCAGGTCATTATACTGAGATATGTAGTCCGATATGACAGCTTTCTTGATCAATCCAATCATTATTAACCACAAACCACTGTAAACATCGTACTTAGTCACAGATGGCGTGCGTTTTAGCTGCGGCAGGAAATGATGTGCTTTCACAATTGGCCCTGCTACTAGCTGTGGAAAAAATGACAGGAAAAAAGCATATTCCATTAAACTCTTTGTAGGCTCTAGCTTCTTTGTGTAAACATCTACTATATAACTGACCGACTGGAAAGTATAAAACGAAATACCTACAGGCAAGAAAATATCCAGGGGTTGGAAATTACGGCCTATAATATCATACCAGTTGGCAAGCAGAAAATTTGTGTACTTGAAATACGCCAGAAGCCCCATGCTTGGTACTACACCAAGTATTAGCCAAAATATTCGCCACGACTTTTTCTTTGCCCTATGCAAAAATAGAGCAAATGAGAAATCTGTAATCGAGGTCAGAACTAAAATAAATAAATACCATCCGCTAGTCTTGTAATAAAAGAAAAAACTAAAAAGGATAACCCATGCCGACATCCACCACTTCTTGCGGTATATGCCAGTATATACTATTATGAAAATCACATAGAAAAGGAAAAATTCGCCACTGTTAAAAAGCATCGGGCGTGCAGGATCGTACTTAAGAATCTCTAATAAATTGCTCAAAAACGCCATAAACAATCATCCTTTTAGCTCTCCTGTCATACAATTTGCAATGTTAACTTTTTTCTTACATACATCCAAGAATTAATTTATACACACTACTTTAGATTACTAAAAATTGATTGCCGTTGTATATAACTAACCATTTGCTATTAGGTAAGCGGCGTACCAGGTCAATGGACTGTGCGTTTTGTTGTATACGGTAAAGGTTTTCTTTGACAACAGAAGGAAGGTTATACCCAAGTATACCTTTGTGTCCAAATAAAATTATATATGTTTGCCCCCAGATTTCTACATCTTTGATTAATTTACCTTTTCTTGTTAATGTATTAAGACTGCGATAAAGATTGCGTGTTATACCCTCTGAGACAAACTTGTAATTGTTGTAAAAGATTATAAAACTGTCAGGCCAGACACGCACAAAGTTTACTGTGGCCCTCTTTCGTGACAATAGTTCAAGAGCCTGGGGCACTCCTGGCGGTATATCTTTAAAATAAAATTTTTCTTTGTTTGTCTGGACTATCCAGCCACTATCTTGCACAAGACAAGCACTTAATATTATCTCATCTGTTTGCGAAATAGCCTCCAAACGTTTCTGTAATCTCCCAGGTACTCCCAGATATGAATAACTGTTTTTCCCATACGTTATCAACCATCTGAAATCGCCAGTTACACTTAAGTCTATTATCGAAGCATGAAGTGAATCTCTGACATATTTTAATTCATCGATAAGCAAATTAAACCTTACATCATTTGTGTTTTGTGCATAAGACACTACCGAAACAAAAAATATTATTATGTAAGCTATTTTTTTCATAGTTAATGTTTTTTGCATGTTTTATTTAACAACTGTAATGCATTTTTATCATGGAACAACTCATAGCTTCTTTGCCAGTATAAACACGCTTCTTCTTTATGCCCAATGAAATATGCCGCTTCTCCTACCAACCGGAAAAGCTCTGGCTGGTTGGGATAAAGATCCAGTGACATTGTCATATCGTAATAAGCTCTCTGGTAATTATTAGTGCGAAAATAACACTTGCCTCTGAGAGTGAGATATTTGTAATTATTCTTGTCTGCTTCTAATAGCTGGTTTGCTATACGGATAGTATTAAGATAGTCACCTTTGAGGTAATATGTCTGTGCTAATTGATATCTAACCTGTGGATTGTCTCGATATTGCAGGTATTTCTCCAGCGTTTTGATTGCCTTATCAGGATTAGATGATCTGGTTAAATACTCAGCCATCCTGGGTAATAGGCTTATTTCGTATGGACGTAATTTATATGCCCGTTCGAGTAATAGGTAAGCATTAGAAAGCTCTCCTTTGTTTGAATATAGCTTGCTTAGCCGTAGTAACAGGTCATAATCGCCAGGATCTATCTCAAGAGCTTTTTGCATTTGTTTAATGGCTATATCAGTCGTGCCAAGGCGGTTATAACTTTCGGCTAAAAGTAAATAGACACGTTTTTCCCTGGGATTTTGCTTAATGATTTCTTTAAGTTGCGAAATTGCTTTTGCCTCATCTCCATAAAGTGCTTCTACTTCAATGCGGTCTAGCATTAAATCAAGACTATCATACCATTGCTTTGTCCATAATTTTTTCCACCATTCTGTTCCGGACATAAGACTTATTAAAGAATCTTTTTTTATTTTTTTTTCCGTTACTTTTTGCTTG
>JALWNS010000431.1:3180-10565 GCA_027083655.1 Bacteroidales bacterium
ATATGCATAAGCAGAATCATACAAACGCTGTGCAATATAAATTTTTGCAATCTCCAGGTTTTTAATATCACCATTTATTCTGTGTGCCAGCTTTTTAGCCTGTTCATATCTTTTGGCAAAAATATTCATTTCTACTGCTCTAGTGAGAATGTAATCATCTGAGAAAAAATTTGTTGCCTTTGTAATTTTTTCTGCCGCTACGTTATATTGTTTTTGATTAGCTGCTTCTAGTGCTTCATTATATAGTTTTATTCCATCCTGGGCTATAAGCGATTGGGTTATGAAAAAAAATATGTATACAAAGTATTTTTTCATTAGCATTAAGGTATTTGTGTTTTTACCTTGCGGTATAAGTTAATAAATCCAGAAATATTACGTACCACAATTCCATTTAATCTACGTTCATAAACATCACAAATGTAATAATAGACACCATCTGGAACAGGTAGGCCAGTGCGCTGGTCTTTCCCTGTCCAGTTGATATCAGGGTCATTTGTCTGGTAAACAAGGTCACCCCAACGGTCATATATCTTCATATCAACTTTTTCGACAAATCTATATGGATAAGGATGGAACACATCATTTACTCCATCTCCATTGGGTGTGAAAGTATTTGGAAGCTTATAGTATTCACAAACATCAATACACACCTCATTACATTCCGACTCATTACCTGCCGAGTCAATGGCCTGGACAATATAACATCCTGCCAAAGTTTGCTCTGGACTGTGAACAAGCATTGTGTCCCTTGGTTTGGCCGTAGCCAATAATACATATGACGAGTCAATGTTGTATTTGTAATATATCTTGTAATTAGCAATATCTATCAAGCAGCTATCAGATGGTAAATGCCAGGTAATAATATTTTCCCCATTTTCACAATCGCTCTCGATATTTATAATGGGACAGCATGGGGCTACGGTGTCTATGGCCATTGTACTAGCCTCCTGTGACCAGTTAATCAAAGGTCTTGGTAAACTGTCAGAAGTATAATAACCAATGCTTTTTACTTTGTAAGTATAAGTGTTACCATTAATGACATTGTAATCGGAAAATTTGTTTCCTGCTGTCTGTCCTATAGAGTCAAATGTGCTTGTCTGTGGGTTTAGCCTGTATATAACATGCCTTTCGATGAGCCATGGTACGTTTTCATGAATATTAACATCAATACGGCGGTCTGTGCCATAAAGCGTGATAAATGGTGATGAAGCTATAGCCGCATGACCAACTGCTTGCCAATCTTGTGTTAATGTATCCCAATTAACCAACTCCAGTTTGTAAATGCTGGGATTGTCTGCAGTATTTATGTTAGTGTCCACAAAACTTGTTTGATCCAGTCCATCAAAAATATATGGCCCCTGGTAAAAACTACCATACAAATCTCGTGAATAATATAAATAATACCTGTATGGAGGCGTAATGACTGTAGTATCCAGGTTAATCGGAGGATGCCATTGAACGTGTATAGCTCCTTGTGTATCATCTGTATTGGACACAGAGACCTGGAGCATTATTGGCATTCCTTCAATAAGTTCGGTGCATTGAGGGTTAGAAGCATAGCCATCAACGTCTTGAAAATAAGGTACTACACGGTAGCAGTATGAGTAGCCAAGCTGCAAACCTTCTCCATTGTTATCGTCAATAAAGACAGTATCGTTGATAGAAGTAGTCCTGGCAATTTCTTCGTAGTTCCAAGCAGGATTCATTCCCACTTCACATCTTGTTGTGTCATGGTTATCAAATACACGGCTACGGTATATTTTATAGCCTTGGCAGTTTGAACAACGGCTTTTGGTCCATTTTAATAATATTGTTGCATTAGAAGGCTCTATATCTGTAAGTTTCACTCCTGGAGGTACAACCCGTATTCTTACAGTTTCGTAGTCTATTAGCTTGACAAACGGATTATCATCAGTAACCTTGAAAGTCAAAATATAAGGCTGGTTGCGTACATGATTACAGGTTGTTATCCAACGAAAATGACCAACCAGGGTATCTCTTCCCCGTAATGTATCGCTATAACTTGAATTAAAGAATTCAGCTGGAGAATCTTCTACAAGCATAGGAAAACCAGTAACCCACATTTCCAGAGAATCATTATTCGGATCTGTGGCAATAACATCAAATTCTATTGTATCTCCGGCTTCCACGCATATATCTGGTATGTCCTGAATCTGTGGGGCATGGTTGTCTGTCTCCACTACCTCTATCTGCATATCCTGCAGAACAAAACCTATTTTCACTCCTTGCCGCCATTCTTCAATTCTAATTGCCACATTATATTTGCCTAGTTTAGTTGGCGTTTTCCAAACAAAATCACCTGTTTCTGGATTAACATAAAGGGAGTCTGAGTAGTCTGGTAAACTAAACCAGGGTATCTTTTTACCTCCAGTATATCTACAAGTATCTAATTTGAATACTAACGAATCACCGTCGATGTCATAGGCCCCTGGATTGTGAATAAAGGTCTGGCCTATTGCTGCTTTGTCCAGGGGATAATTATTAAGCTTTATTGAATTGTTGTGACCAATAAATGGATCTATCCTTAAAATGGTTTTGATTGCAAAGACTGTGTTTACAGAATTAGGGATGTTTATTACTCCTTCATTGCGGTTAGGATCCTCCATGACTATCTCATACGTACCCGGCCCTGGGAAAGTATGGTAACCTATATACAGGTTCTTTTTATAATAATCAGGTAAATACCAGTAGCTTACACGGTGTACATAACTTGTTGTACTGTCCCCCCACCATACAGGCAAAGAATCCCTGTCGGCTGGAGAAAGTGTATAGGTAAATGTCCAGATGTAAAATTTATATTTGTAGCCTTCTACATGTTCATATACTATATAACCTGCCCTGTTGTGGGTAGCATACAGATTATGTAGCAATATGATACCTAAAAATAGGGTTAAAAGTTTTTTCATCTATTCTCCTATGTTCATTTTCTATGCCGCTTAAAAGTTATATTTTTTCTACAAACTAATCAAGTTAAGGCCTGGGAAAATAGATTTTAAGCTTTATTCTTTAGCCAATGGATAGCTTCACTGAGAGATTCAAAGCTATGATAACCAAAATTCCCAACTGGCTGCAAACTGTCTATGGCTTGCTCTAATGATATTTTTATCAAATTGTTGGAGGGAGGAATTAGTGCTACTTTTTCTACGTTCATTTTTTCTAACTCAAAGCCATGTTTGGACAAATAAGAGGATACATTGGATGGACTTATGAAAAAATCAAACCGTTCGCAATTTAATAAAATTTTATTACTCCCTGTATCTAAAACCCTGTGTAATAGTAGCTCAATTTCCATTAAAAAATCATCATTGGTCATTAAAGTCGTATGTGGAAACCAAATTGATGTCATGAGTTGATAATCAGGAAAATAGCTTATACGTTGGTATAAAGTTTCAATGTTTGTTTTACTAGAACTAATAATTTGCTGGACCACCTTATTCCCCTTTTTGTTCCTATTATTAAACGTAATTACGCATTATTAGTTTCGTGTACTAGAGCAATTTTATTTTACTTAACACAAATTTTCTTTGTTCATAAGCTACTTTGTGGAATAAAAACCATTTTTCATCTCCCAAGATTTTACCTACTATGTGTGGGAAGCGTCTTATTCTTCCTAAATGTATTGCCTGGGTAAGCCATTCAATACTGCTATAATTAAACTCTACCTGTGGAAAGTACATGGATAATGAAGAAAAAATGTTGTTGCCTGTGCGTGGTGTAGATAAAGCCTTAAGAAGTTTGTTCTCAATTTGGCGCCACTGGCTATCACAATCTTTTATACTACATAGTATTTTAAAAATTTCTTCTGATGCTTCTAGAAAGATCGAAGTATTGTTTCGTAATATCGTCTCATTGGTCTTAGCACGTACATATCTCCATTTTAAATATGGAAGATCAGGAAAATCATAAGCTTCTGCGTGGCCTATATCAGGAAAAAAATTGTAGAAAAATTGTTTATATGGCTTTATCAATTTCCAGTGTCTCCCGTCCCATACCTCTATGTGATCCAGATCGTTAAGCTCATGATTGTGTGTGCCTGCAAAGTGTTGGTGTGCCCACGTATCGGCAAATGTATGCAATGCTACTCCAAGTCGGATTAAGTTCTCTAATGTGTAGGATGTCTTTAACTTTGCTACTGCCCAGTATATAAGTATCTGGGCCATCTCACTGTTGGGCAAAACCTCATATTTATATTTGCGCTGCCCCTGGTAAGGATTAGGTGGTAAAAAATGAAAAGAAAGATATATCTTTTCCTGGACAGATCGTTTGAAATCTTCTATGAATTGAATGCCTTTGTGTGCCGTGCATATAGGATCAAAGTTCTTCCCATCATACCGCGGATGGGAAAAAGATAGCCGGCCTTGTATAATAAAAGGACGATGCATGACTGCATCGTCTACATACTGTGAAGCATAAGCTATAATCTGACTTTCATCTTCGCTAAAACCACTGTGTAATGCCAAAATCTTTATTACACCGTAGTGAAAGTCTTTTTGCATAATCTTTTATCCTTCAAAATGTAAAGAGAACATGAAATAGTAAGAGTATAAACCTTGTATGTATTTGGTATATACGCTATTATCAGGTTCTAGTACATTAAACAATCCGCGGCCAAACTTCAACTCTGTCGACAATTTGAAATACTCTAAAAACCAGTCTATTCCTAGTCCTGTTTCTCCGTATGTGTCAAAAGCAGAAAGGTAAACTTTGGGTACATTTGTTTCTGGCCTTTTTAATGCTGAAATATCAAAAGTAGGTGCAGCTCCTATTATTACATAAGGCCGCATATTTCCGGCCCTTACGCCATGGTATTTTATTAACAATGGCATTTGAATGAAAGTAGATGGTATATTGATCTGCAACGGAGCACTACCTTGATTAAAATAATAAACCAAAGACCTCTGCTGGAAGTTAAGTGTTATCAATGTACGGAAAGTAAAATCTTTATTTAGCCTAAGTTCGAAAATAGGTCCTAAATGACCCCCAGGTAGCCATTTATGGTCAATACCGTATAAATTATCTTCTTCTGGTGCTTGGTAAAAATTCTGGGTTTTGACAACAATAAAATCTAACTTGTTTATGCCAAATGTGAAGCCCCAGTGTATAGACCTGTTATCATAATTTGGCAAATTCTTGGAACCAGTAAATTGTCCATAACCCTCAACCACTGCAAGTATGGTTAAAATAAAAATTGTTATCTTTTTCATAATCTCTAGATTTCGTATCTGTTTTTATAAAACGTAGTTTTTCAAAAAACGTTTATATGTTTTATTTATTTTTTTCAAAAATATAGATAGTTGCTATGCCGAAGCTTAATGGCTTAGTTTTTAGTGTTTTAAATCCGTGCGACTCCACAAAATTAGTAAAATTCTTTCCAGATGGAAAATTTTTTACTGACTCTGGTAAGTAATAATACGCCCTATCACCCGTTATTATCCGTCCTACAAAAGGTAAAATCTTATTGAAATAAAAGTTAAACGAGCCTGAAATTATCGGATTTTTTATGTGCGAGAATTCTAAGATTGCAAAGATACCCCCAGGTCTAAGGACACGGTAAACTTCTTTAACCCAATTGTTTAGATTTTCGCTGTTGCGTATCCCAAATGCACAAGTCACAACATCAAAGCTAGCATCCTCAAAGCTCATATTCTCCGAATCATCGATTTGCAGAGAGATTTTTTCCCAATACCCAGGTAGCTTTTTTTTGATTTTTTCTCGGCCTATGCTAAGCATATTTTCAGAAATATCAATACCCACTATTTTTTCAGGCTTTAGCTTAATGAGGTAAAAGATTAAGTCTCCTGTGCCTGTTGCTAGATCTAGTATCCTGCCGTGTGCAAAAGGTCGTATATAGTGTATAAGCTTTTTCCTCCACCTTTTGTCTATGCCAAGGGAAAAAATATGATTTAACAAATCATATGTGCGCGCAATTTTGTTAAACATTATTTTTACTTGTGTCTTCTTGCTTAGAGGTGTGTCTTTGTACGGGACAACCTTGGCAAATTTTTCCATGACGAAAATTTATTTTAAATTAAAGTGTCAAAATTTCTGCAAATGTAAAACTTTTTTGCGATGGAGACATATAAAATTTATTTTGCCGGCAAGTTTCAAACAACTGGCAAAGAGTTAATTGTAAAAAGCCCTTTCTCTGGAAAGGAAATAGCACATGCTTTCCTGGCCGGGGAAGAACAAGTGAACCAAGCTATTGAAGCAGCCCTGGCGGTGGAGAAGCAGATGGCTCAGCTACCTACTTATGTCCGCTACGAGGCCCTGATGTATATTGCAAGTAAAATCAAGGAAAACAAAGAAAAATTTGCACACATCATTGCCAGTGAGGCAGCCAAGCCTTACCGTTATGCTGTGGGCGAGGTTGAGCGTGCTATCCAGACTTTTACTGTTGCAGCAGAGGAAGCCAAGAGACTCCCTAAGGAATATATTTCCTTGGATTGGACCAGACCTGGACATGGTAAAGAAGGACTGGTTAAATATTTCCCAATAGGACTTGTAGCGGGTATATCACCATTTAATTTTCCACTTAACCTGGCAGTCCACAAAATAGCTCCAGCTATTGCCGCTGGCAACCCTATAATACTCAAACCTTCACGGCATACTCCACTCTCTACACTGGAGCTTGCTAAAATAATTGACGAGACAGATCTACCCAAAGGTGCTGTGTCAATCATGCCCACTGACCGTGAGGTGGGAAATATTCTCGTCACAGACCCGCGGATAAAAATGCTATCGTTTACAGGCTCACCTGCCGTTGGATGGAAAATGAAACAGATGGCGCCACCAAAGAGAAAAGTACTACTGGAGCTCGGTGGTAATGCCGGTGTTATTGTGTCCAGGACAGCAGACCTGCAAAAAGCCCTTGACAGGATAATTATTGGTGCTTATGCATATTCTGGCCAGGTGTGTATCCACACCCAGCGGATTTTTGTGCACAAGGATATATTTGACGACTTCACAAGCCAGTTGATTGAACGAACTAAGAACCTGAAAAAAGGCGATCCCACTGACCCGGAGACCGAGATTTCGGCAATGATAGAGGAGAAAGAAGCACAGCGCGTAGAAGAGTGGGTTAATGAAGCAGTCAGTCAGGGAGCTAAGGTCCTGTCCGGTGGTAAGAGGGAGTTTACATTTTTCCAGCCCACAGTGCTCACAGGTACAAAGAAAGATATGAAGGTGTGGGCGCTGGAAATCTTTGGACCAGTGGTGCTAGTAGAGCCATTTGAGACTTTTGAACAAGCCGTGGATATGATTAATGATTCGGATTATGGCCTGCAGGCAGGTGTATTTACCGAAAGCTTCAAGGAGATGAGCTATGCCTTTAATAACATTGAAGTAGGTGGCGTGATAATCAATGA
>JALWNS010000432.1 GCA_027083655.1 Bacteroidales bacterium
GTATCGGACAGTGCGATCATTCGCCTGCTATGCTTGTTAATGATGAGGTCTATACAGATCTTACCCCTGAGAAAGTCAGGGAAATCATCAATTATTATAAACAGAAAAAAATCTAAAAACCTGGAGCAATGGCAGAACTTGTAAAAAAAGTACAATATATATTTGACAAAGAATGTGATTGTCGGGAAGTTATGGAAAAAGCCTTGTCTATAGGTCCCGACGGAATAATACAGGAGCTCACCGAATCTGGACTTAGAGGCCGTGGTGGGGCTGGTTTCCTTACAGGTGTTAAATGGAAGCTTGCCAAGGAGCAAAAAGAAACACCCAAATATGTGATTTGCAATGCAGACGAAGGTGAGCCGGGAACATTCAAAGACCGCAAGATACTGGAGGAAGTTCCTTGTAAAGTAATGGCCGGTATGGCTCTTTGTGGCTACACTATAGGAGCCCAGGAAGGTATAATCTATCTCAGGGGGGAATATGCATATATGCGGGACCAGTTGCAACAACAGGTTTTCCTGTTTACAAAAGATGTATTAGAGCCATTAGGAATTGATTTTAAGATTCGTATTTTTCTGGGAGCAGGTGCTTATGTATGTGGAGAGGAAACAGCCCTGATTGAATCCCTGGAAGGGGAGAGGGGAGAGCCCCGTAACAAACCACCTTTCCCAGTGCAGCATGGTCTGTTTGGCAAGCCCACTGTTGTTAATAATGTTGAGACCTTTGCCTCTGTTATGACTGTATTCCGGCTGGGAGCACAGGAATATAAAAAGCTTGGTACACAAGACCAGCGGGGCAGTAAGCTCATTAGCGTCTCTGGTGATACACCTAGACCTGGTGTTTACGAGATAGAGCTTGGTATGAAGCTATCAGATTTTGTTAAAGAATTTGGTGATGGTAATACAAAGGCCGTTTTGGTAGGAGGTTATTCAGGTTTCTGTATCCCGGAAACACAATTTGAGAACGCTGTTATAGGTGAAGGCCGTCCGACAGGGGCTGCAATTTTATTATTTAATCACAAAAGGTCTATGTATAGAGTATTGCATAATATTCTTGATTTCTTCGCAGAAGAATCTTGTGGCCAGTGTACACCATGCCGTGTAGGTTATCAACAATTACTCAAAGGTATCGAAGCAGTCAAAAAAGGCGAAAAACCAGAGGAATATCTTGAATCATTGATTAGTCTCACTGAAACAATGAAGATAACCGCAAAGTGTGGGCTTGGACAGTCTGCTCCTAATTTCTTTAAATCAATTGTTGAAAATTACCGTGAAGAAATCGTTTACTAAAACCAAAAAAATAATAGCAATGACAGACAAACTTATCAAAATATATATAGACGGTCAAGAGGTAGAAGTCCCAGAAGGTTCTACTATTTTAGATGCTGCCCGCAAAGTGGGTATCCATATTCCAACACTCTGTCATCATGATGATTTGTGTGTGGCCGGTAATTGCCGCGTGTGTGTAGTAGAAGTTGAGGGACATCCCCGCCTCGAAGCTTCATGCTCATTCCCTGTTTATGAAGGAATGAAGGTCAAGACACTTTCTCCCAAGGTGCGTAAAGCCCGCCAGGATGTCGTGGCCCTGCTCGTGTCTGAGCATAATACACAATGTACTACTTGTTACCGTAGTACAAATTGTGAGCTACAAGACCTGGCACATGAATACAATATTGACCACGAGCATTATCTAAGTGTATTAAAGGTTCCTTATGAGATAGACAAATCTTCTTTATCTATTGAAAAAGACCCAAGTAAATGTGTCCGTTGCCAACGTTGTGTCCGTACTTGCGAAGAGCTACAGGGAGTAAATGCTCTCACTGTTGCCGCCAAAGGTAAAGATATGTATATAACCACATTCATGGATTCTCCTATGGCAGAGGTTGTTTGTACAAACTGCGGCCAATGCGTGAACCACTGTCCAACAGGTGCCTTGACCGAGCGCCGTTATTTTAATGAGGTTTGGGAGGCTATAGGCGATCCTAATAAATATGTTGTTATTAACACAGCTCCTTCTGTGCGTGTGGCAATAGGAGAACCTTTTGGCTATGAGCCAGGTACAGTCGTTACTGGAAAAATGGTTTCTGCCCTGCGCCGTATAGGCTTTGACGCAGTTTTGGATACTAACTTTACTGCAGACCTCACTATTATCGAAGAAGCTAGCGAGTTAGTGCAAAGATTGAAGAAAAAGTTTGTTGACGGCGATGATAACGTCAAGATACCTATGATTACCAGCTGTTCGCCTGGTTGGATTAAGTATATTGAACACATGTATCCAGACTTGCTAGGCCATTTAAGTACTTGTAAATCACCTCAACAGATGTTTGGCGCTTTGGCCAAAACATATTTTGCAAAAAATAAAGGTATAGATCCGAAAAACATGGTTGTAGTGGCTGGTATGCCATGCGCTGCTAAAAAATTTGAAGCAAATAGGCCAGAGATGAGATCCAGCGGTTACC
>JALWNS010000433.1 GCA_027083655.1 Bacteroidales bacterium
TTGCAGGTGCTGATGGGCTTTATTTTGTTCTGGTTATAGGATTGGAGGACTTTTGTCAATGAGTGGTCGTGAATTTGTATTTATTTAGTGCCAACATGTATGAAAATTAACTTTAAAGGATTTAATTATTCAAATTCTTACATGACAATACATCCGCAGAGTAATACCAATTATTAGCCAAAAATGGGGGAATAATAAGAGCCCTCCCAGTCTGCAAGTGCCATAAACACCTTGCAGGTAAATAAAATTAAACCTGAATAATCCTGTAAAAATATCTGTAGATACGAGGCAATCGTAGAAACATAGTATGTTCAGGAGGTAATTGTGATATTTTGTTTGTTGTTGTGTATCAATGTTTTAATTGGGCTTTGCTAAGTGATTTGTTACGGTAAATTTGACCTTTTTTAGAAAAAATCCGAAGTTTGATAAAATCTAAAATGCTTTGATATGAGGTCTTTTTATCTAGCAATTGCCACTGTTATACTTTTGTTTTTTTCGTGCAAGAAACCAGAGCCTCTGGAGCGTGAGCTCAAACCCATTGATCAAGCGGAAAATTGGACTTACCAGCTTCAGGATGCAGACCCACAGGAGGTAGCAAGTACAGGCTTTGACTTGATTGTAATGGATTATTCCCGTGATGGTTCGGATGAGGGACGATATTCTACAGATGATTTGCAGCTAATAAAGAACTCAGGTACAATACCTATTGCATATATAAGCATAGGAGAGGCAGAGGATTACCGTTTTTACTGGCAGGCAGATTGGGCGCAGAACCCTCCCGTGTGGCTAGGTAGCACAAATCCTGATTGGCAGGGAAATTATGCAGTGCAGTATTGGAATGCTGAGTGGAAACAGATAATTTTTTCTTACCTTGATAAAATTATTGCCCAGGGCTTTATGGGTATTTACCTGGACAAGGTGGATGAGTTTGAATACTGGGCCGATAGCACAAACCCCGATGGCCAGGTGTGGCCAGAGGATTCCACTGCATTGTGGATGAGCCAGTTTATCCGTGAAATTGTGGATTATGTGCGTGGTAAAGCTGGAGAGGATTTTTACGTTATTCCGCAGAATGGCGAGCGCATTTTGGAGTATGACGAGGACTTAAAGAATGTTATTTCCGCCTGGGGTGTGGAGGATATGTTTTACAACGGGACAGATCCATGGACTGGGGATGATTGGTATTGGATTGAGCATGACCGCATACCTAATCTACAAAAAGTATTAGATGCAGGACACCCGGTGTTTAGCGTAGATTATGTGGATAATGGTACAGGCTACTGGGGCACTAATAAGGAGCGTATTGATGACTATTACCAGAAGTGCTATCAGTATGGCTATATCCCTTATGCAGCGCGCAAAGACCGTGCTCTTGACAAGATAAATATAATCGAAGGACTGCAGCCGTGATTTGGTGTTGTTAAAGCTTTGTGTGTCGCATTGTATATTCCGGTAGTTTCATAAACTTGATTTTTTCTGCTATTTGCCTCGTGTGTATTCGCACACGGGGTTTTTTTGTGGACAGATTAATATTGTTAAAATTTTTAAATACATTGATATTTTTATTTTTTAACTATAATTTCCCCTGCCAAAAATAAAAGTTTTTTACAATGAGGAGATTTGTGCTGAAAATAATTCTTCTTTTTTCCACATTCTCTCTGGTAGCGCAGGGAGATATGTATTACGTTAAACAGTCATTGGCAACTGCTTATGCTATAGCTCAGGGGTTTATAAGTGAGTTAGGTTATGGTTACTACTCAGGAATTAGTTCTTTAGATATGTTACTAAAGGTAGGAAATAGCTTTGTGTTAACTACTTATTTTGATGCTTATGAAAATTATATTATCATAGCAGCAGGGGATGAGGATGTGACTAGCTTAAAGCTAGAAGTTTTAGATTCAACCTATTATGTGTATGCTAGTGATCAGAGCCAAGGGGAAAGTTTTATTGGAGTTAAGTTCTCCCCGTTTCGTTCTGGTAATTATAAGGTAAAAATGACATTAGTAGCAGGAACTGAGTCTAAAAGTTACTGTAGTTTACTTATTCTAAAAGAAAATGGAGTGAAGGTGTCATTTAATAGTATTGCTTATGTATTTGATAAAATTTTCTATGATGCACATCTTTTTGAGCAGTCATCGCCATTACATTATGGAGGTGTGGAAATTTGTTATTACGGTATCACACTGGATAAAGATGAGAATGGTGCAGGTTTTAATGATATAGATTTATTATCCAATGATGATATTTACTTTTTTTATGCTAGAGGAGATATGAGTGTTACTTCCTTAGAAATTGGAGTACGTAACAATGTTTCAGGTGAAATTCTTACTGATAAAAAAATCGGTGATGGTAAAATGGTAATGTTCAAACCTGCTTATTATGCAAAAAATGTCAACTTTTACATCACAAAGCAAAGATTTGAACCTGCGTATATCGGAGTCATAGAGGCTTCAGTGA
>JALWNS010000434.1 GCA_027083655.1 Bacteroidales bacterium
TCCATACGATGATCCAAATATTAACTACTTAAGTACAAAGGTGGCTGGTAAATCTTTTAATGTTAAAATATTATCTTTAAATGCTGCGGGAGATGCTTTACTCTCCAAAACAGAAGATATAAATATCTCCATAATCAACGATCCATATGTAGATACAAACGGACAACCTTTATGTTTGGAAACAGACCAAGCTTGTATGCAATCAAAATGTGATGCTGCAGTACCAATCAATACACCAAAGCCGATACAGTTTAGTGGAATGATAATGTCTAGTGGAACATTAGAATTTCCATCTTTCACATTCAACAATGCTTACAGAAATATTCGTTTTAAAATTGATTATGATAATGGAGAAAAACATGCTTGCTCAGTCGATAATTTTGCCATTCGTCCAGAGAGATTTATCTTAACTCCTCCATCTACAGATATAGAACTACTTCATTCTGGTGTTGGCTATAATTTCTCTCTTGTTGCAGCTCAATATGGCAACACTAATCCTGCAGCTCCTGCAGAAGGATACAATGTTAGTAATGCACAAAATATTTTTCCCATTGATGACAACAAAACTATTTATCTACCTAATAATACTGTTCCATCCACTGAACTAAATGGTACACTTTCATTTTCAGGAACTTTTAATATTACTGATGGCTCCGCCAATCCAGTAGGCATAAGTTTTGATGATGTTGGAAAAGTAAATATCAAGCTTATAGATACAACTTGGGCACAAGTAGATATAACAAACGGTGTTAATGGAGACACTCCTCTTGATTGTAGTACTAATGGCGCTTATATTTGTGGAGATATCAATGCTACTTTTATACCTGATCACTTTGCACTTTCTGCTGTCACACTGAATAACTATAACGGGAGTACTTTTACTTATTTATCAAATGACTTAAATATTTCCTCTGCTTTACAGGTAACCGTTACTGCAAAAAATGCCTTAGGTGCAGACACGCAAAACTTTGACCAAGCTTCTTGGGAAAATAATATAAGTGCCTCATTTACAGTAGCTGCCGTTGCAGGAATGACTCTTAATAAAAATGAAATGACTACGCCAGTAGATTTAAATTTTGCTGTAGGTTCTCAAGATATTAATAGTACTACAACAGACACAACGAAAAATTTAATATTTAATTACAATAGAACAACGAATCAGGCAGTCAATCCATTTAGAGTTGATGGGAGTGATGTCAATATTACAGTTTCTTCCATGTATACAGGAGCAACAACAACAGCCACAATTACAGGTAGCAGCCTTGCAGATGCAAATGCTACATTTGTCTATGGTAGAACACATGCACCAAGACAAAGATTTGCTGGAAATAATGGAGTAGTGAATATCTTCTATGAAAACTTTTGTGATGGCATAGGATGTGATAAAGCACTCCTACCAAATGGTGTGAACTCTACATCTTCAGATGATCCAAGATGGTTTATTAACACAAACCATTTTGTTACCGCTGGAAATGTTGGTATCATTACTCAAAAAAGTGGTGCTAATGATGTAACAGCGGATCCTGCCGGAGGTATAGCACCAGCAACAGTTCCTCTTACTTATAACTCCTCTGCCACAAAAGGATACCCGTTTAAAACTACTATGGAGAACAATGCATCCACATGGTTGATTTACAACAAGTACAATGCTGCTGCAACGACAAATGAGTTTGAAGTTGAGTTTACCGATGCTCAAAACTCTTGGGCTGGACAACATGAAACAAATACAACAACAAACTTCAATGCATCTCAAAAAACAAATAGGAGAACTATGTGGTAAGAAGGTCTGCCTTTACCTTTATTGAACTTATATTTGCTATTGTAATTATTGCTATTGCAGTTGTTTCACTCCCTATGATGAAGCAGGTTATATTTAAAGGTATAGACAGTGCCATAGTTCAAGAAGCAGTTTTTGCAGCAGCAACAGAGCTTAGTGAAGTCACCACAGCCCACTGGGATGACAACTCTTTTGAACCAGCAAATCCCGACACATTTGCAAGAGTGATTGACCATATGGGAAACTGTGAAAACAACTCTTCACTTGCATCTTACAGATATATGCCAGGACATATTGTACAGCCTCTTCATAGAAAATGTCTCGATAGTAATCTCACTACTCCAGCTGATGCCAATGTAAATGGAGTTAGCTCTTTAGATGACTCTGCACATGGACTAACAAATGTATTTCTTAATACAACTATAGACGATACAGGATATAAACACCATTACGATTCTAATGTAACAGTAAGTCGCCCTGCTTTTTTTGATGGTCAAAATGACAATGATATGAAACGTATTACAGTTACTATTGTCGATAGCGATACAAACACTATTGTTACTTCTTTATATACATACAGTGCCAATATTGGTGAAATAGACTTTTATAAGAAGGAGTACTAATGTTCAAACGCAGTGCTTTTACTATGATCGAGCTAATATTTGTCATTGTTATTAT
>JALWNS010000435.1 GCA_027083655.1 Bacteroidales bacterium
GGTTATACAGTAGTTACTAAAACCACTAGCAAAGAAAAACCAAAAATTATTTCTCTAACGCAAAATCCTCTTTAATGGCTAACCTTAATCAAAACGCAAAAAAGGCTGCCACCAACGGTAGCCTTTTTTGCTAAATGTTTTTAACTAAAACATTTTTTAATTTATAACATGCAACCATACTAAGAACAATATCGTTCTTTTAGAATAAACTACTTAAACTATAAAAATAAAAATACAATGAAAAAGAAAATTCTACTCTTACCCATTATACTTTCCCAACTCGCCAACTTATCTTTTGCTCAGATTACCTACTACTCTGCAGCAGACGGTGATTGGGAAACTTCTTCTACATGGACGCCTAATGGCGTGCCCGGCTCACAAGACACTGTTATAATACACAATGGACATCACGTCACTATTGACCCCGGCAGATGGGGCGGTATTTACGAAGTGGGTAAATTAAAAATCCTTGACAGCGCCCGTCTTACTATCTATAACGGAAATGGAAGGTGGGCTCTGACTTACTTTTATATTTACGATACATTGCAGGTTGACGGCACTATGGAAGGAGACATTAATAGATACGTACCTGTACAAACCTATATATACAAATCTTTAAAAGGTACAGGTACAATTAAATTTATCACTTTCATAACAAGTGCTTCCCCAATAACAATAGAGTCTGATGCAAATTTAACATTGTACATGTCTCTTATTGAAATCAGTAATGATGATACTATTGTTAATTATGGGAAAATTTATACTGATCAAAGAATAATAGGCAACAATGACAACAGTACTTGGATAAATAAAGCTAATGCTTTCTTATCCACTGGTTCGACAATTTTAACTACCGGTAAATTGATTTGTAACGAAACCGGTAATACAATTAAATATGCTCCAATATACGGTAATGTAGAAATAAAAATCCCTGTCGATTCTATTTATTACAATCTATATGTAGAAGGCTCAGACACAACGATTCTGAATGCTCCCAAGATATACGTTAACAATGATTTTTCTATTCTCGGAAGTGTGTTTGATGCACAAAGCAACAAGATGTTAGTTCGCGGTAACTGGTTGGACAACGGGGATTTCCTGTGTGACAACTGTACTGTCATATTGGACGGCTCTCAAGACCAGAGCATTAAAGCCTCTGCATACGAAACATTCGAAAATCTTATACTTGATAATAGTCCGGGTGCAATAAACCTTGGCTCTGATATTGTTGTTAATGACACACTAAACCTCAACACTGTTATAAACGGTAATGGCTACTCTGTAACCATAGGACAAGATGCAAGCAACACCGGTACTTTAATATACCAAAGTGGTAAAATTATTGGAAAAGTAAAAAGATGGGTGGCCGCATCTGCTACACCTTATCTCTATCCTATTGGAACAAAAGACTTTAATACTTTTGTTAATATAACATTCCCAGCTCTTGCCTCCAACGGTATAGCCTCATTTGAATTTATTAACACTGCCCCCGGCTCTAATGGTTTGCCTCTAAAAGATGGCCAGGGTGATACTGCCGTAAACCCATTTAACGATGGATATTGGATAGCTGATACAGCAGGTGGGTTTGACCTTGGCACTAATACTTATTCTATTAGTTTACAAGGACAAATATTTAATGCTTTTCCTATTAATGATTCAACTAAAATAATAGTACGTCCACACCAGGACTCTCTCTGGCGCTTTGATGGTATCCAGGGGACAAATGATCCTACTAACTACACTGTATCCAGAATAGATTTGGATAGCTTCCCTTGGCAATTTGCATTTGCCGATACAACACACTGCTCTCCCCCTACACTTACTGCAATTAACGGTCCTACTGACGTATGCCGTGGTGCTACTGGCATAGAATACTCTACTGACACATCAAGCACCAATACTTTTTTCTGGACTGTTAACGGTGGTTCTATAACACAAAATAATGGTGACACAATCACTATTGATTGGGACGACAACGGACAGTATGCAACAATATCGGTTTATGCGCAGAATTCCTGTACCTTTGGTAATACTATAACACAGACTATTAAGGTACATTCAATCCCCCCAAGCCCTATTTACGGCCCCAACGCAGTGCCTGTTGGTGCAGATAGTGTGCTCTATTATATAGATAAGCTCACGGATTACACTTATGATGGAAGCGTTATTGGCAATGCAACGATTGATTCTATCACGCCGGGCAGGGATTCCGCATGGATTTCATTTCCTACTGTAGGCACTGACACTATTCTCGTTATTGCCCAATACACAGCTAATAATGGTTGTCCGGCCGACACTGCAGAATTTTCCGTATTTGTTTACGACGTGATTGAATCTGTTCAATCTGGTGACTGGTATGATCCTACTACATGGGATTGCAATTGCCAACCTCTTGTTTCGGATAATGTCAGGATAAACTCAGGACATACGGTAACTATAGCTAGTTATTGGGATAGCAATATAAGATTTCTGTATACTTTCTATGATATAAATAATGTTGTCGTTGAAAAAGGAGCTACATTAACTAGAAGTGACGCTATCCTCACTATACACGGAGATATTATTAACAATGGTATTATAGACTATCAAACAGAAAACTTAGAACTATACGGTACAGATAAATTGATAGACGGTATAGGCATATTTAATGTTGATACACTGGAACTGAAAAATGCTCGAACTATTAGCACAAATGCTAGTCTTACCTTTAACGGTAGTATCAAGCTCAATAGTAATATTCTCAACAATCAAGGAAAAATCAATGTTACTGATGACATAACTGCAGGAACAGGAACTTATGTTAACGGTCGTAATGCGTTCCTTTCAATTCAAGGTAGTTTATTAAGCACAGGTGGCGAACTCATTGCAGATTCTACAAACAACACTATATATTACAATGGTGCAGACCAGTCTGTGACACCTGTTTCTACATCATCTGAGGGATACTATAATCTCACATTGGGTGGCTCGGGTACTAAAACTACCACAGGCGACCTTATTGTACTTGGTAACTTCTCTATCACAGACACAACGACATTTGACCTGCAAAATCATAATATTACCCTTTATGGCGACTGGTATGAATATAGTACTGCTTTAGATCCGTTTATCGAAGGTACAAGCCTTGTCCTGTTTAATGACAATGGAGACCAATATATCTACGCCGAAGAAGGTGAAACATTCTACGACCTGAAAATCGGACAAAATTCAATCTTACATGCCCGACCAAAACAGCATTTTACAGTTACAAATTATCTGTACATCGATGGTTTGTTAAAGCTGGAAATGGAAAAAGCCAACGACACATTACCTTCGCTGATCTATAATAATGATATTGTCTATGGAACAAATGGTGCAGTTGAGACAGATTTGTTCATCAATGCCAAGCAATGGCACGAAATAAGTCCTGCTATTATTGGCCTAAATAGCGGAACTTTCACAAGATTAAGTAATGGAAGCTTTGACCCTAACTTCTACTGGTATGATGAAGCCGTTGATTTAGACGGTGATCCATCAACCCCGCCAGCAGACCCGTTTGACAATTCTTTCCTTCCTCTTGGTTGGAAATATGCACACAATGGAGCCTCTGGTGCAGATATTCCCCTTAATATTAATGGTGGTTATCTCTTTTACATAGACCGCGATACCAATTATCAAATGAATGGCAAATTGGCGCTTGTTAGCGTAGATTATGATACTGTCATTAGCTATAATGCTAACGATCCTATCAGTGACACTCTACCTAACTTCTATGATGGCTGGAACCTCATCGGCAACCCTTATGCTGCATATCTGAATATTGATTCTGTTCTTAACAACTCTGTCAATGTGGATAATGGAGTATTTGTCTGGGATGATGCCAACGGCCAGTACGCAGGATACAAGAATGGTTACCGTATCCTTAGCGGTACATTAGGCAATCTCATACCTCCACTTCAAGGCTTCTTTATAAGGGCTAATGACGTTGGTGCTACAGTAAAAATAAGACCACAGTACCGTACACACGGTAAACAGCAGTACCTCAAAGCAACTAATACGTCACTTTATAAACTTAATGCTGTTAAACTGGGATTCTCAGCCGGAGATAAAACCGAATTCTTCGCAGCTTACTTTTTCCCTGGTGCTAAAAAAGGTTATGACAACAGACTGGACTTGATTCATCTTTCTTCCAATGATCCAGCAATACCACAATTATACAGTATTAAAGACAGTACTAAGCTCGCTTTATTCGCTTTACCTGACAGCCTCATGGGCAACACTGTTATTCCACTATATATCGAAACTTCAATCAGTGGTACACATACTCTTTCTGTCCAATACATCAATGGCATTTACAATAATTTTGTCATCTTGCGTGACAGACAGACACAACAGCTTATAGACCTGAGAAACACAAAACAAGTTGAGTTTTCATATACTGCAGGCGAAGATCCTCATCGCTTTGATCTTATGATTATTAGAAACAATGCCCCAGAGCTTAAAGATTCAATACCTACACTCATTGCTTACGAAGATAGTCTGTTCTCATTCTCACTGAATGGCTATTTCGTTGACCATGACATGTTTGATTCATTATCACTAAAAGTGGCAAATCTTCCCCAATGGCTTACATTTGATGGACAAAATCTTATTGGCAAGCCTTCACAGGAAAACGTAGGAGAAGAAACTATTACTATTGAAGCATACGACATATTTTATCAAAAAGCCCAGCAGAATGTAAACATCATAGTTATTAATACTAACGATCCTCCAATAGCTAATTACTCACTTGATGAGATTACTACAATGGCAAACGATAATTTCGCATATGAGATACCTGATAGCTTGTTCTCTGACCCTGACCCTGACGATTCGCTAATAATAACAGTTACTAATCTTCCAAATTGGTTGAGATATGATATACAAAAACAAACTCTTTATGGTCTCCCGACATCTAATGATATTGGTATTTACAAGTTAGGAATAACAGCAACAGACATTGCAGGAGAAAAAGCTAGCACTACTATGACAATTAAAGTGGAAAATAAACCGCAACTTTATGGTAAACCTATAAATATTTATCCTGTTCCAGCTACACGTGAACTTAACGTACTGATTGCTCAGCCTACAGATAATGATATGATAAAGATTTATAATACTAACGGTAAATTATTAAGAAAAATAAATGCAACCGACGACCTGACACATATTAATATATCTGATCTACAGTCAGGCCAGTATATCATAGAAATAACCAACGGACAGAATGTTTATAAAATGAAGTTCACAAAAATTTAACACATTGTAATAAATTCATACAAAAAAGGGCTAGACAAAAAATCTAGCCCTTTTTTGTACGCTTTTTTGTACATTTTTATTATTTTTTGTCAAACTTGACAATCCAGAACAATGAAACGTTTTGTTTCTACAACATTAGTATTTCTTATAACAATCTCTTCTTTTGCACAATATTATGGAAGAAACAAGATTAAATACGAAAGATTTAAATTCAATCTATACCAGACAGAACATTTTGATATATACTCATATCTCAATGATACTACAACACTAAAACGCATAGCATCTATAGCCGAGAAGTGGTATAGCCGCCATAGCCTTGTTTTTAAGGATACCATACATTTTCTTAACCCTTTAATATTGTATAATAACCATGCAGACTTCCAGCAAAACACAGTTAGCAACCAGATAATAGACGTTGGTACAGGTGGATTTACAGAGGCCCTGCAAAACCGTATAGTAATGCCTTTGGGTATATCATGGGCAAGAACTGACCATGTTTTGGGACACGAGCTGGTCCATGCTTTCCAGTATTCGCTTGTATTACAAGATACAACACTATCTATCCGCAGTGTCATGAACATACCTCTGTGGATGATCGAAGGAATGGCAGAATATCTGTCCATTGGTAGCGACGACCCATTTACCTCTATGTGGATACGCGATGCTATTGCTACTGATAAATTTCCACGGTTCCGTGACCTGGAAGACAGCCGTTATTTCCCTTACCGCTGGGGGCAGGCTTTCTGGGCTTTCATTGACGGCGTTTATGGCATAGATATGTTTGTGCCTCTTTATAAAGAAGCAGCCCGCAGTGGCTATGCCAAGGCTTTCAAAAACGTCCTGGGTGTTAAAGAAGATACTCTCGGTCAGGTGTGGAAAAAATACACTTATGACCACTATGCCAAATACATGAAAACCAGACAGCTAAAAGGCATTGGCACAAAGCTCATTAGCCCCGAAAATGCCGGTAATATAAACGTTGATCCTGTGGTGGACCCAGATGGAAAATACCTTATTTTTCTTTCGGAGAAAGACGTATATACCTTCAACATGTTTCTTGCAGATGCACAAACAGGCGAAATAATAAGAACACTCCGCACACGTGCTAATGACGGACATATAGATGCAGCTGATTTATACGAATCAACTGGTACATGGTCGCCCGACGGTAAATATGTCGCCTTTGTTGTCTATGAACATGGGGATAACGGCTTAATTATCATAGATGTACAAACAGGTAAAATTGTAAAGGACATCACATTTCCCCAATTTGAAGCATTCACCTACCCTGCATGGTCGCCCGATGGACAATGGATTGCTTTCTCTGTAATTGACAATGGCCAGACCGACATTGTGCTTTATAACGTTAAAACAGGCGAGACTCGCAGACTTACAAATGACATTTATGCCCAGTTCCAGCTTTCCTGGTCGCCTTCTGGCAGATACCTGGCCTTTTCCACTGACTCATTCCCCGGTATTTCCTCTCCTACAAAAAAATTCCACATTGCCTACATGGACATGCAAACAGGACAGATCATTGTACCCAAGATTATGCCAACAGACAATAACCTCAATCCCATCTTCTCCAAAGACGAAAAACACATCTACTTCCTATCTGATGCACAAGGCTTTAGGGACTTATACCGCTATAATCTACAAACAGGTACAGTAGAACGCCTGACAAATTTCTTCACTGGCATAAGTGGAATAACAGAGCTTTCGCCTGCAATAAGCATGGATTACGCGCATGGGAGAATTTTTTACACACTCTACTTTGATAACAAATATACAATCTACAGCATAGCCACAGATTCACTCATACCGCAGAAAACTGCTATCACCCAGGCATTAGACACTGCAGCTTTCTTACCTCCACTGGACAATACACATAGCATTGTTAACATAAATATTGCCCGTGACCAGATACTCTTCTCCACACTAAAGCCAACCCAAATTACACGCAAGCCATTCCGCCGTAAGTTTAAAATAGAATACATTAGCAACATGGGCTTTGGCGTCACCAACACTTACCGGGGCATGGGCGTATATGGAGGCGTGAATATGCTCTTCGGTGATGTACTGGGCGAAAACCGCGCTTTTGTCGGTTTTAGCGGCGGCGGGAATGGCCTCAGGTCAATAGGAGGACAGGTTGCTTACCTCAACCAGCAAAAGCGCACATGGTGGGGGATTACAATTACACACATGCCTTACCAACTGGGGTCTATGTTCTACGAACCCACACGTATTCCTTATGGCAACGACTCGCTTGACGTGCTGAATGCCGGCCTGGACATACTCACTATTTTTAATGACAACCTCACCCTGTTTGCATCATATCCTTTCACGCGGACACGTAGAATTGAAGCAGCCACAGATTTGACACTCTTCTCATTCCTGCACGAAATTGTGAACAATTATTTCTACGGCAACCTATTCGTGGGACAAAATGTAGAGCAAGCACCTGCTCCAGACCCTTATGCAATCGGCTCTACGAATCTTGCATATATTGAGGACAATTCTTACATGGGTATGACCTCGCCACTCGATGGCAAAATACTATCTGCCAATATCTCTGCTTTCTACGGCGCTTACAACTTCTTCTCTGCAGACCTGGATATGAGAAAATACTTTCGTCTGGAGCCAGTAACATTTGCTTTCCGCCTGCTAGCCACTGGACGGTTCGGGCCAGACGCAGAATCACAGGCCCTACCCGAATACTACCTGGCATATCCCTGGTATATTCGCGGCTATAACAACAACACACTGATTAATTACATGCAACAGACAGGCAATTACCAGCTAACTTATGGTCTCAGTGGCAGCCGCCTGGCTGTATTCAACTTTGAGATTCGTCTGCCTTTCATTGGTATCGACCGTCTGGCTCTTATTCCATCAAAATTCTTCTTCGCAGACCTAAATGCTTTCTTCGACGCAGGACTGGCATGGCATTCATACGATGATGTATCCATCAACCCATTTGTTTACCAAAACGGCGTTCACATACCTATGATGAGCACAGGACTATCTGCCAGGATTAATCTTTTCGGACAAATGATAATAGAACCTTACATAGCACTGCCTCTATCACTCCAGGGCTATAGCGGCCTAAGCCTGGGACTTAACCTAATGTCAGGATGGTAAAAAACAGTGATAGATATGAAAATAATCATTTGCTAAAGAGGCGAAACAGCTCCCAGTCAGGCTTGTAAGTAGCATTTAAATGATTTATCAAACGAATAAGGTTATACACATCCTCTTTGTTATATCGTATTACCAATTCCGGGTCTTCTTGCCATATCCTGAGCATACCATTTCTGTTGTCTTTCAACTCTTTGGTCTGGCGACTAATGTGCAGGATATACCTTTCTGCATGAGCCAGGGTATGACGCTTCAGGTGTGGCATTAGCTTACGAAAAGCTGACTGCACATTGTAAACATGGTAATTTCTTTTTATCTGTGGACAAAAACGCTCCAGATAACCAGCATCTGGTCCAAACACAAAAACTTTATCAACACCTCTAAGTATCTGACGGATGGAACGTTGAGTTATTTGCTCATCGGCAAGATAATTGTAAGAACCCAAATTGTATGCATAACCAAGCAGGAAAATCTCCTGTGAAGAGGGTGACCACTCAAGGTCTATGACAATACTCTTATGAAGCATACGGCAGTACAATTAAAGCGGAGGGAGGGGGATTCGAACCCCCGGTGCGGCAGAGCCGCACAGCGGATTTCGAGTCCGCCCCGTTCGACCACTCCGGCATCCCTCCACTGGCAAAATTACTAATTCTTTCCATTTTCCGAAAGCCCTGTGCAGTTCCAAAAAGCCTAAAAACCTCCCCACATCCCATCACCGATAGTTACTGAGTGAACATAAGGGAAATGAATGCTTGACTTACTCCCCGAGCTTTTAACCAATTTTTCTTAAAAAATGTACCAATAATAAGGCACTCATTACCAGCAAGGTGCCTTCCGCACGCTTGCTGTAAGAAAAATTATATTCAAATAATTCAGTAAAAAAGTATAATTACTGATTCAGCAACTCCCGCACCTTCTCAAAATCCTTGTGATGTATGCCTGCAGCCTCAAGGTCTAAATTAAATATACACTTTTCCCAGATTTTCAATATAGTTTTACCGTTTTGGGGTGCTATGTATTGTTATGTTTCCGTAGGTATTTACGTATTTAACACGACTTTTTCTGTATAAAACCCAAACCTTCCTCCGGCTTTTTCACCATCACAACCCCAAAAAGTCGCGACTTTTCCTGGACTTTGTGCAGAAAATAGCCAGCATTTTTAACACCTTGAACTTTAAACACCTAAAGAAATGAGGCAAACATGAGACAAAAAAGCACAGATGTTTGACACAGATTCCAAAATTGGACAGACGCCAGGGCTAGGTACAACAAAAACTAATACCAATTACGAAAAATTTTTGGGTTTAATTATAAACACAGATTAACACTGACTAACACAGATAAAACACAGAGAATCAATACAATCCGCAAACCCTATATTTTATGTGCTAAGGCAGGTTTTAATTAATAAATGGTATAACACACTAAAGAGTCAATAAAACGAAGGAATAACAAAAAAGGCCGAGACTTACTGCCCCGGCCTCTGGCGATCCCGGAGGGACTCGAACCCCCAACCTCCTGATCCGTAGTCAGGTGCTCTATCCAATTAAGCTACGGGATCGTTCTCACTTTTTGCGTTGCAAATATAACATAACGGATTTTTTTATGCAAATTAGCCCACAGGTTTTTAAAGAAATTTAGAAATTAGCAACATCACTTTATCCAGAACTTTTGCAAAACCCAATAACAGCACAAATGGAAATAAACACTATTGTTTGGTTGCTAATCATAGGATTGCTTGGCGGCATACTCAGTGGTTTTATGGGTGTGGGCGGGGGCATTATCATTGTTCCAATGCTAGCCCTTGTGCTCGGAATGAGCCAACATGAAGCCCAGGGAACCTACCTCGGTATGATGATAGCTCCACTGGCTGCGTTCTCTGCCTACAACTATTGGAAAGCAGGACATCTCAACTGGAAATATGCCCTGATTCTAATGGCCACATTTGCCATTGGTAGCTTCCTTGGCTCGTACATTGCCAATTATTATATCTCTGGCAAGACATTGCGTAAGCTATTTGGCATTGTTATGCTCCTGACTAGTCTGAAGATATGTTTAGCAAATAGTCACGAATAAACTCAGGCTAAATAC
>JALWNS010000436.1 GCA_027083655.1 Bacteroidales bacterium
GGTTTTATGGGAAGGGAAGGAGACAAGATGCCTGAGCTGACAGACGAAATTGTTAACAATATATCGCAAAGATATATAGAGCTTTACCAACACCTTATTGGAGAGGACTTTGTGCCTGCAGATAGCGCAGATCCCCTCGAACGAATAGAGAAAAATGTATGCAACTACATACATTCTATTGAAAAAAATAACCAGCCCTAAACTCTCTACGGTTGTCCAGAACCAAGCCACATAATACTACTTTATCTTGGCTCTCCGTTCTGGACAACCACTTTTCCGTCTTTTTACCCCAAAATACATGATAAAGCTATATTGTTAATATCCAACTTCTTTGAAACATTTTCTTTTATTGTAATTCCAAAAATACTTTTTGGTCAAAAAATAAAGTTAAGTAGCACTTTTTTTGTAAGTTTGTATTAGCAAATAATCAATGGGACATGAAGAGAATACTGATAATACTGGTAAACTTATACATCTTTGGTTTTGGTCTGGCGCAGAATCCCGACTCCCTGTTCAATCTTTACCAAAAATATATAGACGAGGGAAAAAAAGTAGAAGCCATACATAGCCTTAGAGAATTAGTTCATTACTGGCTAGACATAGATCCATTGCTTGCATCGCAATATGCTGCTATGGAAAACCAGATAGCAAAAGAAACAGGTGATAGTATTCTCATTGCACACAGTCTCAATGATATCGGTCTATCCTACCTCATGCAGAAGACCTATTTCATGGCAACAGAGGCTTTTTTCAAGGCATATGATATTTTCCAGAAACACAATGACAAGAAAAACCTGGGATACACACTTATTAACATTGGCAAGGCTTACCTCGAACAGGGTATAGCAGACATTGCAGAAACAAAATTCAAAGCTGCTAAAGAAACATTTGTCCAAATAGGAGACCAGTATGGTATAGCCCTCTCTTTGCAATATATGGGTCTAGCAAATCTTAAATCAGATGAGCAATTGGCCATATCCTACTTACGTCAATCTATAGAAATTTTAAAGAAAATCAATGACAAGCACTCTCTGGCACAAACAAAACTTATTCTTGCAAGAGCTTTTTACGAAATAGGTGAGAATGATAGCTCTATCACATACGCTCAACAGGCTTTGCAGTATTTTGAGTCTATAAATTCAGAGATAGAAATTGGCAAGTCGTACTTGTTGATGGCAAAAAATTATTATGACTTGGGTAAATACAGGACTGCTTACGGTTATGGCCTCAGGGCCCTGAGAATTTTTAGCAAAATTAATAACAATGAAAAAATATCTGATATATACCTTCTGTTTGCAAAAATACACAGAGAAAAAGGCCGTTTGGACTCTGCTATAAACAATGCTCTCAAAAGTGCTAACATTGCAGAGACATACGGTTATTTAGAAATTTTGCGCGAGGCATACGACTTATTAGCTAATGCCTATGCACAGAAACAGAACTATCCCCAGGCCTATCATTATCAAACCCTTTATGCCCAGACACTAACACGATTATTCGAAACTGTCAAGCAGCAACATTTTTCCTCTTTCCAGATGAACCTCGAAACTGAGAACAAAGAGAAACAGATTGAGCTCCTTAAGATGCAAGCCGAAAAAGAGAGCCTCAAAAAAGACAAAGAGCTATACCGCCGCACTGCTACATTTACCATCATAATTATTTTCCTCATTGGTATATTTGGAGTTATCCTCATAATCCGTTACCGCGAAAAAGTTAAGACATCCCAACTCCTGGAAGCCACTAACGACCAGTTAATCAAAGAAATAGAAACACGCAAAAAAACTGAGCAGAAATTCCGGGATAGTGAAGAACGGTACCGCCTTTTATTCAGAAAAACACCAATGGGCATTTTCCAGTACGATGAGAATCTGATAATCACTGACGTAAATGACAGATTTGCTGAGATCCTGCATCTCCACCGTGACGATATTATCAACCAGCCATTGGATAAATTTTTAGACCGCAACCTTGTCAGGACAATGAAAGAAGCCCTTGAGAGGAACAAAGAAATTATTGACGAACAGGTCGAGATACTCACACGCCAGGGTATTGCTTATGTCAAGATTAGTGTCAAACCTTTCAGATACATCAAAGACGACAAACCTGTTAAGTCTGCTATTGTAATTGTACAGGATATTACAGAGCACAAGAAGACAGAAGAACTTTACAAAACTAATGCTTCCCGAAAGCAGAAACTCATTGATTTGCTACCAGATAGCCTTATATTGGTAAATGATGCAGGCCAAATACTTGACGCCCACCTTCCCCATTCCCCTGAAATGGAGATAGGTGCCAAACACATCAATGATATTGTTTCTCCCAAAACCGCTACCCTTTTCCTCAATGAGCTTGACCTGGCTATCAAACAGAAAAAAATGCGCAAGTTCTTTTTTACAAATTCTAAAGGAAACAAACTCCTAGAACGTATTTTATCAGCACCAAACACATCCAA
>JALWNS010000437.1 GCA_027083655.1 Bacteroidales bacterium
AGATAATGGCCGCCCTCTGTTTTTGATGATAAGCTTATTTGTGCAGGCATTAGATGCAAGTATCGTGGCCGGGAGAGTAGAATTACTTTCTCGGCCACAGTGTCTTTATTTTGATTGAGCAGTAGGGCAACCAAAAATTGTTTTGTTGTATCAATCATTAATAGGTTTAGACTGGTAATTTTTTGACTTGTGTCCGGATAAACTGTTATCATAGTATCAATAGCCGTCCAGTGCCGGCCGTCTGTGTTCCAGATTTGCACAATCATTTGTCCCGCCAGAGGGGAGAGGCTATCGCTAACGACATAGAGGTCAAGACCTTCACCATGTTTTTGACCAGTAATAATCACTGTTTTATAAAGGCGGCGCAGTTCGTACATCAGGGCTTTCCAACGGCCGTAATAGTCACGGCTAGACCAGCTAATTACTGGCCACGAATCATTTAGCTGCCAGTAAAGTGTGCCCATACAACGTGGTTTGGCAGTGCGGTGGGCTTCTATTGCTATGCCTAGCCCATAAGCCTGTGTGAGTTGACTATAGTAAATGTAATCGTCAAAGTCCCCTGGTACACCAAAATAGCGCTCCATGTATGAGCGGATTAGCTGCATACCTCTGGGATGTTTTTGGTGGCTCAGTAGCAGGGGAGATGACAGGGACAATTCGTTCCCCGGAACAACGGCTTCCAGTGTCCTCTTGCTTGGCAGTGCCTGAAAACCATATTCACTCATAAAGCGTCCTACATGCGAACGGTATGCCTCAAAAGGCTCCTCGCCCCACCACACGCCCCAATAATGCACATCGCCTTTGCGGTAAGCCTCTGGGTGTCCCCAGCCTGTCTGTGGCGAAGAAGGAATATAAGGTACACCAGGCAATAAACTGTCCTTTATTGCAGGCAGAAGAGAGTCAAAAATCCGCTGTTGCCCGTTCCAAACAGTAGCAGAATCTTGGGCGCTATAGCCTAGCAATTTTTGATAACCCCAGTTGAACCATGCTTCTTTTACCTCGTTACTACCGCACCATAGGACTATGCCTGGATGGCGGCGCAGGCGTTTGACTTGTTGGACAGCCTCGTGCCGGATGTTGTCAACGAAAGCATCATTAAAGGGGTAAAAGTAATTTGCAAACATGAAATCCTGCCATACCATGATGCCCAGGCTATCACACAGGTCATAGAAAATATCCCGTTCGTAAATACCACCGCCCCATACGCGGAGCATGTTTATATTTGCCCGTGCAGCATCGGCAAGCAGTGCGCTGTACTGGCTATCTGTCACGCGCGAAGGGAACTGGTCTTGTGGAATATAATTAGCACCACGGACAAAGACGCGGCGGCCATTGATACGCAAGTAAAAACTACGGCCAATGCTGTCTCTCTCCTCAACAAGCTCCACATGTCGCAGCCCTGTGGTGATGGCCGTGTCAGCGCCCAAGTCTTTGCCTTGGATGTTTAACCGGAAGTGGTAAAGGTGGGGCTCACCCATGCCACGTGGCCACCATAGACGCGGAGCGACGAGGTAGAATGGAATAATAATGTGGTTGTTGCCACGGTATAGGCGTAGCTTTGCAGTGGCCAAAACAAGGTTTTGTCCCTGGTCTGTGATGCTAATTTCTACTTTTGACGCACGGCTAGCTCTAATATCCACTATTGCAGTTAGCTGGGCCAGTGACCTGTCAAAAGTATCCAGGCGCACGAAAAAATCATTAACCCTAATCTTGTCCCAGGCAAGTAGATAAGCCTCCTGCCAGATACCGGCGGGAACAAGGCGCGCGCCCCAGTCCCATCCATATTGGTAAGCGGCGGCGCGTGCAAAAACACGATCATCAGGAAGCCTGTAAGGGAAATTACTTGCACGGATGGAGTCCCCTACAGTGGACGGTGTGAATTCTACCATGATAACGTTCAGACCTTTGTGGAGCAAGTGCTTGACATCTGCTTGCCATGAACGGAACATGTTGTCTGCAGTGAGAACAAGATGTCCATTGACATAGACCCGTGCAAAAGGATATAAGCCTTTGAACACCAGTTCTATGTGCCTGTTATGGAGAAAGCCGCTTGTTAGATAGATATTTTTTTCATACGTCCAGGCGGTGCGGCTAACCCATTGAACCTTCTGCTCATTATTTCCATAAAACGGGTCTGGTATCACGCCGGCACGGGTCAGGTCCAGGAACACATTACCCGGTACCTGTGCCATAATGCTTATTGCTGTGTCAGGGCTGTAGAGCTTCCATTCTCCAGTGAGGCTAACAGATGTCTGCTGTGCATGCAAGAGAAAGGGTAATAATATGATTATCAAGATAAAGTTGCGCTTCATTGCAAAGTGAAAATTTTTTTATGTAAGATAGGAAAATTTAATCAAAGTCTGTCAGGAGCCCATGATACTAAGCCTTGTGTTTTTCCGTTTTTGTGAAGGTTTTGTTATATTTCAACATAAAAAACAGTCTAAAGATGTGGCGTAGAGTTTTTGTTATAGGATTTGTAGCAGTGGTAATGATGCTCGGAACAGGTTGCAAGCGTAATCCTTTTGATGTGGATGTGTCGCATGTCAAGGTTGATCTGGATATTGTGCGTTTTGACCGTGAGTTTTGCCAGATAAACCCTGATAGTATTTACCATTATTTACCACGTTGGCAGCAAGATTATGGTTATTTCTGGACGGTGTATAGCCAGGCCCTTCTGGGGCTGGGTAAGCCTGAGACTTATGAGTATGTGGTCAGGCTAAAAGGATTTTTCGATTATTGCCACCAGTATGGCATTGACCGCGATGTAGCGAAAGCTTTTCCCCCTGGGGATAAGTTTCTGTCAGGGAAGTTGACAGATGCTTTCCGCCATTACCGGTATTATTTCCCAGAGCGCCGTGTGCCAAGGATTTTTACTGTTATAAGTGGTTTTAATGTGTCGGTTTTCACAGGTGATGATTTTGTCGGCATTAGCCTGGATAAATATCTTGGCCGGGATTATGTGCTTTATCCCAATCTGGGCTTTGAGAAATATAAGCGTCGCCGTATGACACGGGAGATGATACCTGTGGATGTGATGAGGGCTTGGGCAGTAGCTGAGTTCCCGTTTAATGATTCGGTTAATAATGTGCTTGCTAATATGGTTTACGAAGGCCGTTTGCAATATTTCCTTGATGCCATGTTGCCGGATTACCCTGATACATTGAAATGGGGTTATACTGGGCTTCAGTGGAAATGGGTTAATGCTTATGAGAAAAATATCTGGGATTACCTGGTGGAGAAAAATGTGCTTTTCTCTCAGCGTGCTCTTGACATAAAGACCTTTACAGGTGATGGTCCTTTTACCACACCGTTTCACCGCAATTCTGCCCCGCGTGCTGGCACTTTCATAGGCTACCGTATAGTAGAGGCTTTTATGAAAAACCATCCTGAAGTTACCTTGGAGCAGCTAATGGAAATGAAGGACTACATAAGCATTTACAACGAATCATATTACGAGCCGTAGGAGATTTGTAATGATTTGTTAGTGAATGAGTTGTGAGAGTAGGGTTTTGTGATAATTCTTGATTGAGAATGTTGGTTTCCTTGCAAATGTGCCGAAGGATCCTTGTATGGGAAGGATATTAGAGGGACATTAGGCTAAGCACGCTAACAGCCGAAGCTATAAATCCGTAGATAATCATGATAAGCGCACTGGCACTGGCCATACGCCATAGAGTACCTGCGGCAGTGAGGTGATAGAACTTTTTTAACCATATAAAGGAAAGAATAAGAATTGTAAGCAGTTTTACGAAAGTTATCCAGTCACTCTTGGTGACAAGGAAAATGATGTTTAGCAATGTCAGGGCTATGAAAATCAATGATTGGAGGTGGAGAGTGAGGACCAGGTGTTCGGCATAATAGCGTTGTCCGGGGAAGAGTAGTGCTAGAACTAAGGCAGTGAGTGGTATAAACAGAAACATTGCGGCCGAGAAGTTTTTTTGCATTTTTTGCCAGAAAAGCTTTTTACCTCTTGGGGTCTGTAAAGTGGTTATTTTCTCCCAGATGGTTTTGCCGAGCTTTGTATTGGTTAGCTCCTGGTTTACTTCTTTGCCTGTGGTTTTTATGTTTATGGAGAAGTTAGATGGTGTGAGTGATAGCACCAGAAAGTAAAAGAGACTGATGATAAGGTAAAGCCTGACGGGAGTGATATATTTTTGCCTTTTACCGGCGAGGTATTCTTGTGTGAGTTTAGCAGGCTGAAAGATAAGAAGCCTGAGCGTACGTAGTAGTTTGGAGTCAAGGTTGAAATTAGCGGATAAGAATTCGCCTATTATGTGTTTCAGGCGCAAGTCCAGGGGGTTGTTTTCCTGGCCACAATATGGACAATACTTAAAGTCTGGGTCAAAGAAGTTTTCACAATTAGGACATTGTATTTGAGCCTTTTGTGAGTGCATATTGGGCTTGTTTAATTCTGCTGGCGGCGCATGCGCCGCCAGCAGAATGTTGGTTTTATAATGCTTTACCCTCTGCAGCTAGTTGGATAATGCCAATTACAACCTCAGTAGCTTTGCGCATTGATTCCAGTGGTATGAATTCAAAACGGCCGTGGAAATTGTGCCCTCCTGTGAAGATATTAGGTGTTGGCAGTCCCATGTATGAGAGCATAGCACCGTCTGTACCACCTCTGACAGGGCGGATGATAGGTACCACATCGGCCTGTATCATTGCTTGCTTGGCCAGCTCAATGATATACATAACAGGCTCAATTTTCTCGCGCATGTTGTAATACTGGTCTCGCAGTTGCAGGTCAATGAGGTTGCGGCGGTACTTTTCGTTGATGAACTGGACGGCCTGCTGCATAATAGCTTTTTTGTGCTCAAATTTGTGGCGGTCATGGTCGCGGATAATGAAATGCAGGCGTGTCTCCTCCACAGAGCCTGTGAATGAGATCAGATGGAAGAAGCCTTCATAGCCTTCGGTATATTCCGGCCGTTCGCTCACAGGAAGCATGGAAATGAGCTCCATAGCCACGTGTTGGGAGTTTATCATCTGGTTTTTAGCTGTGCCTGGGTGCACGTTACGGCCGTGGATTGTGAGTTTAGCCTCTGCAGCGTTGAAATTCTCAAACTGCAGTTCGCCTATCTCGCCGCCGTCCAATGTGTAGGCAAAGTCAGCGCCAAAGCCTTTGATGTCAAAGTATTTTGTCCCGCGGCCGATTTCCTCGTCAGGAGTGAAAGCCACTTTTATTGTACCATGCTTAATCTCCGGGTGGTTGACCAGGTATTCCAAGGCAGACATTATTTCAGCTATGCCTGCTTTGTCGTCGGCGCCCAGTAGGGTTGTGCCGTCGGTAGTGATGAGTGTCTGGCCAATGTAGTTTTTTAGTTCGGGAAAATCTTTTGGACTGAGGACAATATTCTCTTTTTTATTAAGTATGATGTCTCCGCCGTCATAGTTTTCGATTATTTGAGGGTTGGCATTTTCGGCAGTAAAGTCAGGGCTTGTGTCCATGTGTGCGATGAAGCCGATTGTTGGTACATTTCTGCCGTCAGTAATGTTGGAGGGCAGAGTGGCATAGACGTAACAGTATTCGTCAACATAAGCATCAGATAGGCCGAGAGCCTGCAGTTCGTCAACGAGCAGACGGGCCAGGTTCCATTGTTTTTCGGTAGAGGGTGTGGACTCGGAGTTTTCATCTGATTGTGTGTCAATCTTAACGTATCGCAAGAAGCGGTCTAATATGTTTTCCATTTTTTTTAAGGTTTTTGTTTAAGAAGTTTGTCAATTAACTGAATAGATTTTTTTGAATTCCAGCGTGTAGCCCTATGTGCTTGAGCCACGATACGTCCCTGCCTGTCTATGAGGTATGTAGAGGGAATAGAGTTGGATTGCAATGGGCCGGGAGCAGGTGATATTTGGCGGTAGACAGGAATAGAGTATCCTTTCTTAGCCAGAAAAGACTGTGCTTTGTCCAGTCCTTCTGTTGTGACAAAGAGAAAGGCAATGTCGGGGTTGTCTTTGTAATGGTCGTATAGGTCCTGCAGGGCAGGGAGTTCGGCAAGACAGGGAGCACACCATGTTGCCCAGAAATTGATAAGAATAACTTTGCCGCGCAGGTCTGCCAGCCGGACCGTTTGTCCCTGGCTGTCAAGCACAGCCCAACTCCAATCCATTGGTTGGAGCCTTACCTCGTGTTTGGTCTGGCGGGGCGAGAGCATGGCCAGGCGTTGGAGGTGGCTAACAAGCCAGTTGCGGCTTGGTGTGAAAATTAGTGCAATGATAAAAGCATAAAAAATTATGTCTGAGATGATTGCAAAGGTGCTTTTTTGCTTGTAATGATTTTTGATTTTTTTCCAGATGTTTGCCATGACGTGTTTTTTTTAAAAAATATCTTCTTCTTTTTTACCAAAGATAAGAATGATTAGCCAAACTAGAACCACAATTTGGATACTACGCCATATAATATTACCCAGGCCTAAGTGAACAAATGGCAAAAAAACAATTCCTAGAATGAGATAAACCAGAGCGGCAAAATATTTTTTCTTTGTAAAACTTTCATATGTTAGAGAAAAAAAGCCAAGGGCAACAATAAAACTGAGTATTTTGACAATTATTGGAGCAAAATTGAAAAATAGCAAAACTATAAGTAGTATCATTAATGCCTGAATGAGTTTCATCTTACTTTATTTAAGTTTTTAGTCTTGACATATGCAAGTTAGGAAATTTTTATCACTGGGAAAATAACTTGTTTTTTTTAACTTTGACAGGGAATCACGGAAAAAGTTACACACCAGAGATGGAAAAAGAGTTAAAAGAGCTAGCCAGACACATACTGGAAAACGAGAAGAAGCTAGAATCACTGGAGAGGGCTTTTTTCCTAAAAAGGCTTTTTTTTCTTCCTTCTACCCGTAAACGTGTGAGGCTGATGCGGGAGATTTTTGAAGAAAAGCTGAAAAAATGGCTAGAGCAGACAAACCGGGAGTTTCGATCGCTGGCCCAGGAGAACCTTTCGCTTTTGGCTAAAGACAAAGTCGTTTACAAGACAAAAACGCATACATATAGCCCTGTTGGTACATATTCGGCGTATTTCACAGGAAAGATACAACCTGACGGTTATGCCCATCTGGAATTGAAAGAGACAAATATAGGAGTTTATCCTCTGGCAAAGCATGATTATGTGAGCAAATACCTGGGGCATATTGACTATTTCGGCAATATTGAGCTAAAGCCGGTGAAAATAGAATCAGCCATTGTGTATACACGTCCCCGTAGCTATGAAGGCTATGTTAATGACAAAGGCGTAATAGTGCTCAAAGTTGTCAAGCGTGATCTGGAAGTACTTTCAGGCCATGTAGTAATCTCTGGGTTGATAGCACGGCATTTCTCCGATGACCTCCAACGTGGGAAGTTTTTTAGCAACCGGCAGAGGCTGCTGGAAATTTATAACAAGGAAAAGCAAAGATTTTTTAACCAGGAATAAAAACAACAAAAAACACATATATCATGGCACTTGATATTTTTGATTTAATGCGCACTACAAATAATTATGAGCTAACGTTTTACGAAGAGCCATCAGTACAACTGAAATCCATTATTGCCATAAATAACACTGTACTTGGACCTGTGTTGGCTACTACAAAGATTTTTGATTTTGGTAATGTGGAGAAAGCCACGCAGGTAGCTTTGCGAATGGCTTATTACAATACTTACCGTTCGGCTCTTTTGCGCCGTCCTTTTGGTGGTGGTAGCATTGTATTATGCGGGGATCCACGCAAAGTGAAGAACGAATTTTACCTCCGTGCCCTTGGTATCTATATCAATAAATTTGCAGGTAACCTGTTTATTGCACGAAGCGCAGACCTTACAGATGAAGATATAAAATACATTCTGCGCGAGACGGATTTTGTGCTGGGGGGAGATGATGATTTCCTGATGAGCGGCATGCCACCTGCAAAGGCTACAGCTCTGGGAATAATCAATGGTATCCGTGCTGCTGTAAAGTTCAAATTTGGGCGTGATGAAATATCTGGCCTTACATTCGTTGTGCAGGGTATTGATGGCGTGGGTTATTACATTGTGGAGCAACTGCTACAGGCAGATGATGTGCAGGTTATCATAACAGACCGTGTGTATGACAGGATAAAGGCTATCCAGGACCGTGTACCAGAGGTTAAAGTCGTCCGTCCCGGGGAGATATACAAGCAAGCATGCGATGTGTTTATAAGCTGCACTTTTGATAGCAGCATCTCTGGGAATGAAGCAAGCCAGCTGCAGACCAAGATTCTCACAGGTAGCGTGAACAATGTTATATATTCAGAAGATGTGGAGAAAATACTGATTGACCGAGGTATATTATATGTACCTGGTTATGTGCTCAATGGAGGTGAAATAATCCTGTTTGATAACGAGCTCAGCGGACTGGGACCTGATGTTGTTGAAAACCAGCTTGGTGATATTTACAATATAACTCTTGACCTGCTACGCCAGGCTAGGGATGAGAATAAGACTGTTAATGATGTGGCAATATCTGCCGCTGCACAGTATATTGAAAACATAGCTGCTATTAAGAAATTACGTTAATCTTTAACCCCAAAAACACAGAAAAATGGCCAAGAATAAGAAAAAATATAAAATCCTAGCAATCAACCCAGGATCAACATCAACGAAGATAGCGTGGTTTGAGGACGAAGAAAAGGTCTTTGAGAAGAACATAAGCCATAGCGCACGAGTGTTGGAGAAGTTCAAGTCAATCTGGGACCAGTATTCTTTCCGTAAAGATGAGGTTGTCCGTACATTGGAAGAAGCAGGTTTTAATCTTGCAGACCTTGATGCTGTAGTAGGACGTGGTGGCTTGATTCGACCCATACCGAGCGGTGTGTATGTCGTAGATGAGCAGATGATACAGGATGCTCGTATTGGTTACCAGGGACCTCATGCCTCAAACCTCGGGTGTGTAATAGCTTATAGTATTGCCTGGGAACATGATATTCCTGCATATATTGTAGACCCGCCTGCTGTTGATGATTTGGAACCACTAGCACGTATCTCTGGACAGTCAAAGATCCCGCGTACCAGTCTGTTTCATGCGTTGAATATCTTTGCTACGGCACGCCAATTTGCACGTGACCAGAAAAAGAAGTTTGAGGATCTGAACCTTATTGTAGCTCATCTGGGCGGAGGCATCACTGTTGCCGCTTTGCGCGGAGGACGTGCGATTAATGTTAATAATGGTATTGAAGAAGGACCTTTCACTCCGGAACGTTCCGGTAGCCTGCCAGTGCTGAAGATTATTGATATGGCTTTCTCTGGTAAATACACCCGCGAGGAGATGCGCAAGATGGTTGTAGGCAAGGGTGGTCTTGTTTCTTACTTTGGTACTAATAGCGCATTGGAAGTAGAGAATATGGTCAAGGCAGGAAGTGAGCGTTACCGTCTGGTATTTGAGGCCATGGCTTACCAGGTGGCCGAGGAGATCGGAGCCCGTTCCACAAACCTCAAGGGCAAGGTAGATGGTATAATAATTACAGGAGGACTGGCACATTCCGAGATGTTCACAGGCTGGATCAAGGAGAGGGTAGAGCACATTGCGCCTGTGCATGTTTACCCAGGAGCGCGCGAGATGGAGGCACTGGCACATGGTGCCCTTCGTGTGCTCAGGGGCGAGGAACCTGCCAAGCGTTATGGTGTACACACTCCGAAAGTAGGAATTTTTTACTGGGATAATATTGAGGCTTATGTCCAGGCAATCAATTATATAGAAGACTATTTCCGGGCCAAGGGATATGTTTTCCGCAAGGAAGATAGCAATCTGGAGCTTATTTACGCCAACTGTGAAGGCGATGATGAGCGTGGCCGCCGCGAACTTGAAAGGCTAATTGACCGTGGTGTTGACATGATTATTGCCATTGGTTCTCCTGCTAGCGCCTTAGCTGCACAATACCTGCGTGGTTATGATATACCGTTGATATTTACAGGTCTGTATAGCAAGGAGATACTGGCCGGTGTGGACTGGAAGAAAGCAGACAATTTTTACGCATCGCTCTATGGCGTGCCAGTTGAGGAGCAATTTGAGAATACAATGCTCAGGATCAAGCCAGATATCAAGAAATTAGGTGTCACCTACAAGATAGGAGAGCTACAGTCCAATATAGAGCATGACCGAATTAGAGAATTTTGTTCTAAGCATGGCATAGAATGCTTTAGCTTTGATGTGCAAGAACATGAGGATCTGGAGGAAGCTGCCAAATATTTCGCTGATGAAAAAGTACAGTGGGTATATCTCGGATCTGATTCAATCATAGCAACTGCAACTACCAAGCAGCTTGAGGCTATAACAAGTAAATTTCCAACACAATGTGCCCTTGAGGATACAGTACACCATGGGGGGATGATTGCTTATCATATATCATGGAAGGAGGTGTGTGAGCAGTCGGCAGACTTTGCAGTGCGCTTGCTCAACGGTATCGAGATAAAGACAGCATTGGTTTCTCCGGTCAGGCGTTATATAACGGCTAATAAAGAC
>JALWNS010000438.1 GCA_027083655.1 Bacteroidales bacterium
AAACGATAAAAAATCCATCCCCCTGTATCGCCATATCTGTATTTTTATCAGTATTTTGTATAGAACCTTGTGAAAAGATTCGTGTTGTTGAATTTGCTGTTGTTCCAAGACCGACCTGCACAGCATTTTTACCCCCAAGCTGTCCTTGTGGTGCAGTTGCTATCGAACTTGTTTGTGCAAGAAGATTTGAAAAGTTTGCACGTGAATATTTAAAACCTGTTGTATTGACATTAGCAATATTATCTGACTCGACATCCATTGCTATCTGGTGTGATTGTAAACCAGTAACACCTGAAGATAATGATCTTAACATTTTAAATCCTTTATACTATCTTACTTAAACCGTAAAATAGTTTCTAATAGTAGAAATTATTAAGCAATTTCTATTCCAATTTTAAGCACCCATATCTAGGGCTTTTTGTAGCATCTCATCTGCAGTAGTAATTGATTTTGAATTTGCATCATAAGAGCGTTGTAGTATAATTAAATCAGTAAGACCATAAGTTATATCAACATTTGAACCTTCAAGTTGATTTGTACTTAGTGTTGCTCCAATTACATTGTTACCCTCTGCATCTTGATAAAACATCGCTTTACCGCTATTTGAAGATGCACTAAATTGTGTTCCAGAGAGACGATCAAGTCCTTGATCATTTTGAAAATGATACACAGCAATCTGCCCAACAGAACTCTGCTGTCCGTTGTCAAAAGAGGCTATAACTTCGCCATCTTGATTAATATCATAGCCTATAAGGTCTCCACCAGCAAAACCATCAGCAGTTGAAGATGATGTAATTCCGGCATTATCCAAAGAGACAATGCCATCAAAGTTTGAACCTAAGTCTATTGATACTGTTGATCCATTGTTATCAATAGTCATTAATGTATTTGAGATTAGTGCACCTTGTTCATCAAAGGAAACAAGCCCTGTCTCAGTAGCATAAATAGTTTCCCCATCTCTAGATTTTGTAGTTGCTGTTACACTCCACTGAGAACCTGAATCAGGTTGAGGGTCAACTGCTTGGAACTCTAATCGTAATTCATTAGTTGTACCCTCTGCATCAACAACTCCTGTGCTCATGCTTTGCACTTCTCCATCACCAACAGATCCAATATTTCCTGAAAATTCTGCTACTGTTGTTGCTTGAGAGGGGTAATAGAGAGTATTAGGAAAAGACAATTTATCTTGTTGCTCTACATTACCTAATGCTACACTATCGAGTTGCTCCGTCAGTATATTATCATCACTAATATTACCACCCATAGTGCCTAAAACATACTCCCCCTCATTTGTTACTAAATTCGAGTTACTATCGAAGCCAAAGGCACCATCTCTTGTATATGCTACCGATCCATTATTTTCAACACCAAACCAACCATCTCCTATAATCGCTAAGTCTGTATTGCGATCTGTATTGGTATAAGTACCTGAAGCCTCCATCATAGGGGTTGCTTGTAGTCTTGAACCCATTCCTGTAGAGTCTGACGTAACACTCCCATCAGTTGCAGAGAGAGCATCTTCAAAAAGGGAAGAAAACTCATAATTAGAGCCCCTAAAACCTGTTGTATTCTCATTCGCAAGGTTGTCTGATACAACATCAATACCATAAGAGCTACTCTGCATTCCACTAATTCCTGTATAATATGCCTGCATCATAAATCTTTACCTCCCTTAATATATTTCAGATATATCTTCTAAGGCAACATATCCAGAAGCTACTTTCGCATATGTCGAACCATTATCAAATTTAATAGACTCAATAGGATATGTCCCAAGTCTCGTAGTAAGATCTTCTCCTGCTGCATCAGTATAAGAGGCTGTTACATAGTAGATACCTTCATCTACCTCATTTCCAGCGGAATCTTTTCCATCCCAAGTATAGGTATAAACACCTGCATCACCTGCATCAGCTGATATAGTTTGTATTATATTTCCATTTGAGTCCAATATCTCTACATTGCCAGAAGCTACATCTGATGGAAAATAGAGATCAAAAGTTGCATCTTCTCCTTCAGTATATGAAATAGCATTACTTCCCAAATCTGCAGTTTTTCCTATAGCTGATATCGCTCCAAAGTCACTTGAAGCTGCTAATGATGCAGACAAATCTTCTAATGCAGCATTTGTATTATCTGAAGATTCCAAGGATGCAAGTTGTGATGTTTGTGTTAAAATAGATTCGGTATCTGTTGGGTCAGTTGGATCTTGATTTTGTAACTCCACCAAGAGAAGTGTCATAAAGTCATCGTTACTTAAACTCGTTTTATCTTCTACAACATCTGCACCTGTTGTATAATCTCCATAAACTGAACTGTCTAATCCTATTGAGTTAATTGCCATAATATATCCTTTATGCGTAGTTAGCAACTACAATTTCTAAAGAGCTTAAAATCTCTTCATTTTCTTCTTGTTGTGAAAAGTAGTTGTACTCTTCACTT
>JALWNS010000439.1 GCA_027083655.1 Bacteroidales bacterium
TAACTGGTCCGGTAGTTCAGTTTGGTTAGAATGCCGGCCTGTCACGCCGGAGGTCGCGGGTTCGAGTCCCGTCCGGACCGCTTCAGCGAGCCGAGCCCACAGGGTCCGGCTCGTTTGTTATGTAAAAGCATTGTTTGATTTTCTCTCCTAATATTGACACTTTTTTGTGAAGAATATAGCCGGGAATTTTTTTAAAAAAAATGTGTAAAAATAACTACCTTGCTATAGGAATTGGGTTTATTTTTTGTTTATGAGGGCGTATTACTGGTCAAGAACAAGAAATGCCAAATTAGTACGGCATGTTTTAGTTAAAATGGAGGTAAACTTTCCTCAGTTTGTTCATAGCTTGGGATTTTCATAAATGGATATGTAGCTATGTCATAATTTTATTTGTGGACCCAGGTAAAAAAAATGGTGAAAAAGCACAAAACATACCCACGAATTAAAAAAATGGAAAACAGAAAAATCTAAAGCACGGTTTTTAGTATCAATGCAGATATTTAAATTTATTTTAAAAAAAGCATTAGCTATGCAGGCTCGCAAGGTCTTATTTACAGTACTTTTGGGCATACTTATCCTGTCTGGTTGTGATCGGAAATATGTTAATCTTGGGCGTTATCCTCTTGATAAAGAAGCGGAAAAACTAATACCTTACCAGACAGGCGACATAGTACGCTTCCTAACGCCGGAGGGAGACACGGTTAGCTTTACGGCTACGCGGCTACAAGCTTGGAGTTATGATACTCTGCCGCCAGTACCAAATTGCCAGCCCAATTGTGATGAATATCCACGCGAGTTTTTTTCGTATGAGTATGTCAAAGCTATCCTGGAATGCACCAATCCCCGGATAGAGATCCAGCTGGAAGTTGACGGGCTCGGTGGCCGCGGACTAATGCAGATAAATATGCCTCAAGACACTGGCTACCTTTCTCTTACTATCAATGATAATTTCTTGAGCATGCTGCCATATTCCATGAATGATTATGAATTTATAGATTTTGATGATTATTATTTCACCACACGGATTCACCAGAGCATGTCCATAGGAGGTAAGACGTATTACAATGTAGCCGAAGTATTTATTACTTACAATGATTTCACAGACACCCTGCCTTACAATTATTACAAAGTCTTGTACAACAAAGACTCCGGTATCATAGAATTACAGCTCAAGAACGGTAGCAGCCTTAGACTTATTGAGTGACCATGTGTTTCAAACAACAGGCTTGGGCAGTGTTATTTGCTTAATAGCCTCAATTGCGTAATGGTCTGTCATGCCTGCTATATAGTCTCCGAGTATTTGTTTTATGCCACTTTGTTCCTTGTGGTAAAAGTCGTGCATTTCGCGCAAATAGTGTCCGAAGTGCTGCACGAGTTTAAGGCTATGATTGGCGTATGAGTCATAATCCCAGTTGTATTTCTCGAATAAATCTCCCAGGTATTCGAATATTGTGGTGATAATCTTTTCGGCATAAGGGAATGCCAGGTGTTTGTCGTTGAGGTAAATATGTTTGTAATTAAAGCGTACTAGATCGAGCATTCCCTGGAATTTTTCTTCTGACACCTGTATATATTCGGAGGCTTTGGACTGCTCGATTATATCATTAACTAATGTGTCGATTATTGCACTGTTGATTTTGTCTTCTGTGATGTTGAATATTTTTTTTACGTTGTTGGGTATTTGTTCAAATTTAATAAAACCTGCGGTCAGCCCATCTTCCAGGTCCCGTCCAAGATATGCCACTTTGTCTGAGAACCTCACAACGCAACCTTCGTAAGATGAAGGTATAACTTTCCGGTTTTTAATTTTATCCAAATCATTGGGTTTGTCTGTTGGCTTGAGCTTCTGTTCATATTTTTCGCCATTGTGTGAAATGATGCCATCCTTAACACCAAAAGTAAGGTTTAGCCCTTTGCCATTGTTGGCCAGGTATTCAACAACGCGGTAGCTATGAATTTCATGGATAAAGGCACCATTACCTCCCATAAGCTTGTTGAGTATTGTTTCGCCATCATGACCGAAAGGAGCATGACCGAGATCATGACCTAATCCAATAGCAAAAGCCATTTCGACATTAAGGTCCCAGCCATATAAATTAAGACCTTTACATATTGTTTTGGCGATAGTAGCAACGTGCATAACATGTTCTATACGTGTGCATATATGGTCATTCTGAGGTGCATAAAACACCTGAGTTTTGTGTTTGAGCCGACGGAAAGGTGTAGAGTGTATAATAGCTGTCTGGTCGCGGAAGTAAGCACCTCTAACATCTTCCTCTTTAGGATATGAACGTCTGAGGTATATTTTTTCGTGGAATGGATTTTTCATGGTTTATTGAGGTTATAAATTTTAATTGAAAAAAATACGAAAAATAGATATCTTTAACAAGATACAAATATCGAGATATGAAGAAATTTTTGATATTCCTCCTGTTAAG
>JALWNS010000440.1 GCA_027083655.1 Bacteroidales bacterium
GGCCAGTCGCCAAGGCAGGTCAGACGCACGCAGCTTGGCAGTCAGATAATGAAGAATAATAGCTGCCGACACCGAGATATTAAAACTCTCCGTAAAACCAAACATTTCTATTTTCAGGAACTCATCAGCATTATCCAACACTACATCGCTCAAGCCCGGAAGCTCCGACCCGAAAAACAAAGCCACCTTGCCACGGCCCAGGTCAAACTCCTTTAGCTCCACATCGTTACGGTGTGGTGTGGTAGCCACTATACGGTAGCCTTTTGACCGCAGTTGCTCAATTGCGGCTAGTGTGTTGTTCTCTTTACCATTATACTTATACAGGCTAAGCCATTTGTGGGCACCTAAGGCCACGTCTGGATTTACCCGATATTCATTCCTGTTCTCTATTATATGCACATCCTGCACACCCAGGGCTTCACATGTCCTAAGTACAGCACTGGCATTATGCGGCTGGAAAATATCTTCCAGTACAACGGTTATATATCGTGTCCTCCATTCTATAATATCCTGGAATAGCTGCCAGCGGTGAACTGTGACAAATTTACTTAGATATTGTATCTGCTTCTGTAAATCCATTGGACAATTTTTTTAAAGTTAACTAATTCACAGCTCAATAACAAGCCCATCATAAGCAGGCTCCACATTATCTGGTAGTTCCCGGAGTAGGTCTTGATGACGCCCAAGGTAATGCCCCATGTGTGTGAGATATGCTTTCCCGGGGCGTAGCCGTTGTATTGTCTCCAGAGCCTCATCAAGGTTGAAATGCGAATAATGGATCTTACGGCGCAGGGCATTAATTACCAAGACATCAAGGCCCTGTAGCTTTTCCATCTCCCCAGGCGGTATGTACTTGGCATCGGTGATATAAGCAAAGTTATCTATCCGGAAGCCCCTGATCTCCATCTGATAGTGCATCACTTTAATCGGGATGATATGCAAACTACCTATGTCGAAAGCATCCAGACCAATCTTATGCAACGAAAACTGCGGTGCTCCAGGATAAAGGTCTTCCTGGAAGCTATAAAAGAACAGGCATTTAAGAGCATCGAGTGTACGGTCCATGGCATATATATCCATGGGTTTTTGTTGGGTAAAGATTATAGGTCTTAGATCATCCAGACCAGCTACATGATCGCGATGCTCATGTGTGATAAGCACAGCATCTATGTGGCGCTTATTGTAATAATTTATCAATTGTGTCCGCAGGTCTGGTGATGCATCAATTAGCACCACGGTGTCATCTTTCTCAATAATAGCCGAAGGTCTAAGCCGCTTGTCTTTGGGGTCTGTTGAGGTGCAAACAGGACATTGACAGCCTATTATTGGTACACCTTGTGAAGAACCTGTGCCCAGAATAGTTATTCTCATCATTGTTTTTTTTCTAATTGCTTAGCTTCGTCCCACAATTTATCCATTTCCCTCAGTGTAAGATCGTCTATAGCTTTGCCCATCTGGCGGGCTTTTTCTTCTATATATTTGAAACGGCGGATAAATTTTTTGTTTGTCTTTTCGAGGGCATCCTCCGGATTAATGCCATACAGCCGTGCAGCATTTATCAATACGAAGAGGTAATCACCAAGCTCCTGTTCTGCTTTCTGTCTATCTCCGGATTTTATTTCTTCTTCAAGTTCTCCCAGCTCTTCTTTGACCTTACCCCATACATCCTCTGCTTTTTCCCAGTCAAAACCAACATGGCTAACTTTTTCCTGGATACGGTATGCTTTTATGAGTGCCGGAAGCGAACTTGGCACACCGTCCAGTACACCTCTATTACCGCCTTTTTCTTTCATCTTCAATTTTTCCCAATTTTCTAATACTTGTTGCTCTCCTTCAACATTCGTAGTCCCAAAAACATGGGGATGACGGTATATAAGTTTTTCATTCAAAGCACTAATAACATCATTAATATTAAATTTGCTCTTTTCATCTGCCATCTTGGCATAAAAAACAACATGCAAAAGGATATCCCCCAACTCCTTCTTTATCTTATCCCAGTCCCTCTCGATAATAGCATCAGAAAGCTCATAAACCTCTTCTATAGTCAGGCTTCGCAGAGAATCAAAAGTTTGCTTTTTATCCCATGGACATTTCTCCCGCAATTCATTTAAAATTTCTAATAACCGTTCAAAAGATTTTAATGTCTCGTCCATTTTCTCTAACTTTGTCTTTACTTTTGATGCAAAGATAAAACTTTCTTCTACAAAAAGGCACCTTCACATCCAATTTACAGTATAAAGCACATTCCATGGAATTTATTATTGGTCTGAGAAAACATAAGCTTTTTGACTATACTCTGAGTGCTTATTGGGTTGAGCGGGATAAAGCAGACAAGAATTTTTACAAAATAAATCAAATTATACTGCCTGAGGATGTTCTGGCTAATTATCAAAAATTCACACTAGCACAAGCAGAAATTGTAAGGCTTATTGAAGAC
>JALWNS010000441.1:0-523 GCA_027083655.1 Bacteroidales bacterium
CTGTAAAAAATTGATGTTAAATATGCGTTTAAAAGTTAGTATAGCATTTATTTTCAGCCTTTTATTAGTAAAATTATCTTTGGGCTTACCGCTTGATTCCCTCTCTAACGATAGCCTCTTGAATTATGCTCAGACTGCTAACGATCACGAAAAATTAAAGGCGTACCTCATTATTGCAGACAGATATACCTATAACAACGATATAGACAGTGCGAAGCTTTTTTATAATAAGGCTATCAAAATAGCACAAAAAATTAAATCAGACACTACTCTTTTTAATATATTTCTCGACTTGACTAAATTGGCAGGGGACGAAGAACAGGCCAAGCAATACCTGGAACAAGAGTTATCAATAGCTAAAAAACTTAAGTCAGACACCCTTATAGGTTTGGCTTACCTATCTATTGCCCACTGGTATAGAACAAACGACTTCAACATCGAAGCAATAGAATATTACAAAAAAGCAATTCCTTATCTATCAAAAAACATTAACTATCTCGAAGAGATATATAATAATCTCGGC
>JALWNS010000441.1:533-2435 GCA_027083655.1 Bacteroidales bacterium
CAATATAGCACTCGTACACAAACAACAAGGAAATTACGAAACATCATTGGAATATTTTTACAAAATTATAAAAAGTACCTCCAAAATTGAAGATGAAGAACAAAGGCTTGAATACCAGGCAAGAACATACCTTAACATCGCACTGACACTCAACCTTATGGGACGACACGAAGAAGCCCTTACAAATGTACTTACTGCTAAAGAATTATTCAATAAAATTAATAGTCCCAATATAGTCTATGCATACCGTAATATTGCCCAGACTTACATTGAGCTTGAAAAATACGACCTTGCTATAGCTAATTTAGATACAGCCCTGTCTATGGCAGGAAATAATCCCCGCCTGCTTGGTAACATATATTACCTTATGGCCAAAGCAGAGCTTGAAAAAGCTAAAAAATACAACAATAATACTGCTTACCAAGAAGCTATCAGACTGGGACACAGGGCACTAGAGTATCTTACTTTAGCAAAGTCGCTCTATCTCCAAAACAAGGTTTATTCAATACTCTATCAAGCATACGCAGCACTTGGTAATTACAAACTAGCATTTGAAAATGCCATTAACTATATCAAGACTAACGAAATTCTTTTAAACAAAGAAAAAACCAAGGCCATCCAGGAAATGGAAGCCAAATATCAAGCCGAGAAAAAACAACAAGAAATAGAGAAACAAAAACTGGTCATCGAAAAGCAAACTATTGAAGTAAAGCGCCAACGGATGCAGCGTAATGCATTGATTGCAATTGTAATATTAATGGCACTACTTGCTTATGTTGCTTTCCGTAGCTATCAGCAGAAAAAACGGGATAACCTCATCATACAACAGAAGAACAAAGAGCTGGAGCAAGCTTATGAAGAAATACGCGTGCAGAGGGATCAATTGCAAGTCCAAAAGGATAAGATACAATACTTACTTACCCAGCTCCAGGATAGTATCCATTATGCCGAACGCATCCAATCAGCGGCTATGCCGACACGGGAGACATTAGCCCAATGGTTTGATGAATATTTTATATTTTTCCGTCCACGCGATATTGTCTCTGGCGATTTTTATTGGGCCAAGCTTGTCCAAAACCGTTTTCTGGCATTTACTGTTGCAGACTGCACCGGACACGGTGTACCTGGCGCATTTGTTAGTATGCTTGGCATATCTTTGTTAAATGAAATAACACAAAGGCGAGATATTCAAACAGCAGCCCAGGTCTTAGAAGAAATGCGAAAAGCTATTAAAGAATCCCTCAAGCAAACACAAGACTTTGGTGATAGTAAAGACGGAATGGATATTGCATTTTGTGTCTATGACAAAGAGACCCATGTCCTTCAATTTGCCGGTGCTAATAATCCTTTATATTTTATCCGCAACGGAGAGCTAACAGTGTATCCTGCAGTTAAAAATCCTGTTGCTATATACATACGGGAAAAACCTTTTGAGACGCACGAAATAAAAATACAACCAGGCGATACTATTTACCTCTCTTCTGATGGCTTTTATGACCAGCCCGGTGGAGCAGAAGGAAAAAAATATTTAAGAAAACGTTTCAAGGAGTTTTTGCTTAAAATATGGAACTATCCTATGGAGGAACAAGAAAAATTATTCGAACAAGAATTTGAAACATGGAAGAATGGGCATAAGCAGCTTGACGATGTCTGTGTTATGGGTACCAGATTTTTAAATTAATTATTTTGATTATTTTTGTAATGTTGTTGTTAATTGAAAATATGTAAATATGGCTTTATTTAGACTTCCTCCTCACTATGTATTTGACTACAAGCCAATATATTACGACGCACGTAAAGAAAGGCGTAAAGCCGTGCGCCAGCAAGTCAGAAAAGAACTAGGCAAAGAAACAGATCCTGATGCCTATAAATAGACCATACGTTTTCGTAGTCAGGCTTATT
>JALWNS010000442.1 GCA_027083655.1 Bacteroidales bacterium
TCATCAAAAACTGCCGCAGCTCCTATGGTTGGAACACCTATACAGTCTCCATCAAATCGTATGCCCTCATCGACGCCATGGAGAATATGCTTTGCATCTTGTATACTTTTTCTTGTTCCGTCTTTTCTTGGTTCCAGGAACCTGGAGGTAGCCAGTATGCCTGTATGCCACTATTTTCAAATGTGTAAATATTGTTGGTATAAATGCTTTTTATACTGTTTTCTTTAAGAAAATTCTTTAGATTATTTAAATCCTCTATGTATGAGAAAGCTTTTTTGTTTAAAACCGCAAAGCCATCCTGCAGGTGTATGATTTTGAATCTGGATGTGTCGCCAAAAAATTCTAAAAGGTATTTGTCACTAACACGTCCTTTGTAATAGCTCTGGTAATAGTAAGCTACAATTGCTTTATTATCAATTATTTGTCTCTCTATGTATCTCATTTGTTTGTCAATTAGCGAGTCATTAGCTACAGGCAACCATATACTTTTTGAGCCGAGAGCCTTAAAGAAAGGAGCATCATTGCTATAAACCCTATAAGTAATAGGTTTTAGGGAGTCGTGAACAAATTCAGATACAAAAGTTTTCCCTGTGCTAGGAACACTATCTTTTGTGATAATAAAGCCTGATGTTGAAATCAAAAAGTTTTGGCCGTAAAAGGTCATTTTCAATAGTCTTTGGTCTAGTTTACTCTGGGTTGACTGTATAAGTGGATAAAAATACAATATTATAGCCTGTCCGTTTTTTACTTCTGGTATTGTATATTTGTTTATGAGCTCAGTATTGCTGGATAAGAGTATATATTTCTGGCTGTGCCCACGTCCAAAGTGGTTAAGTTGATCAAATTTATTTGTGTAGATGAATTTATTATGAAAATGTTTTTCCGTGTATTTTGTAAGGTAATCTAATTTGTATCTTAGTGATGTTAGATAGTATATCAAAATGATAACTGCAAGGGTAATAGCGAAAATTAGAAATCTATGTTTAGTATTTGAATGGTATCGAGCCATTTTTTATAAGGTTTTAGTTTCCATATAGCTTTTTTGTATATGTTTGTGGTTACATTATCATGAAGATTATCCACATATTCGCATTTGCAGTCGCTTTTCATTTTTATTTCTTTTAGTCCGTAATATTGGCTTAAATATATGTTTAGCCAGTTTTTAGGATCAGGTCTCACTTTTTTAATTCTATACGGAGCTTTGCCCAAATCATAAGGACATACCTCCAGTTTGTGGAATCTGTGTTCTTTTATCGCTATCATAAAGGGTTGGTATTCTGTTTTATAAAAGTTGTATTGTTTAAAAACGTCAGTTCCTATGCGAGCTACCCCTATAATTAGCAAAAAGAAAATGTATTTTTCGTAATCGATGACTATTTTAATTTTTAATATTTTTTCTATTTGTAAGAATATCAAGTAAATAATAACTCCAAGTGTAAATACCATGCCCAGAACAAACAGGTAAGCTGTGTGATAGGAATATGCTTTTATTATTGGGGAGAAACTAAAAAGAACTGCAAATCCTATTGCTATCCATTTAATAAGTTCAATGGAAATCATTTTACCTTTGAGGCTATGTCTCAGTGTCATTAGCAGTATTGCTAGCAGGATAGACCCTAATAAAATGTTTTTCCAGAAGAAAACTAATGACATGTCAAAGATTTTGACACTATTAAGCAGAATATGATATAAATCACCAACAACATCGTAATTCATTCTCTCTATTCTACCTTTGTTACCCGGGGAAATAAAAATAATTATAGCTCCTGCCAGAAACGGAATGATATTAAATACTATAAGTTGCCATGCTTTTTGTAATGTTAATTTCTTTATAGCCAATGTTTCTATTATGTAAAAGACAAAGAAGATAATAAAGGCAATATTGACGTAATACCCACCAGTGCCAAGGGCATAAGAGATAAAGACAATCCAACCAATTTGTTTTAGTGCCTTCTGGTTCTTATATTTTTCCAAAAGGAAGATTAGGGAGAAAAAGAAAAGCATTACAAGGGAATAAGAACCTCCTGTAGCCCAATATGCTATTACCCCAAGTATTTTGTGCAAGCTAACCCACACTATGAAAACGAAAAAAACAGTGACTAAATAGTTTTTGTATTTATTGCCTGTTTCGATGTTAAGCCTCAGGAAGAAATACTTTTTAGCAAAGACTGCAGCAAGAATAAATGAAAGAATCCACAGAAAAATTATGGGCCTTACTTCATCCAGGAATATATAAAATAGAGTTGTTTTAAAAATCCCCTGAACACTCAATGACCTTCCATCAAAAACAAAATATCGTCTCCAGCTATAATGTAATGGTCCCTCATGAAGCAGATCCTTAATCCAGGCAAAATCATCCCCCCAGGCAAAAGTAAAAAAGGAAAAACTAAGCATTAGTAATAAGAAGCTTGTTGCTAGGGAGGCAGAAAAAAAGT
>JALWNS010000443.1:0-767 GCA_027083655.1 Bacteroidales bacterium
AAAGAAATAATTATTGTAAATGATGCTTCGACAGATAATACTGTAAACTTAGTAAAGAAGTTTATAAAAGAACATCCTGCCGAGAATATCCGCTTAATAAACCAACCAACGAACATGGGCAAAGGTGCTGCAATCCACAGAGGTATAGAGGAGGCCACAGGTGATTTTATCATTATACAGGATGCAGATTTGGAATATGACCCAAGGGAATACAATCTTCTGCTTAAGCCAATAGTTGAAGGCTATGCCGACGTAGTTTATGGCTCCCGTTTTATGGGAGGCAAGCCACACAGAATCTTATTTTTCTGGCATAGTATCGGTAATAAGCTACTTACCTTTCTTTCTAATATGTTTACAGACCTAAACCTGACTGACATGGAGACCTGCTATAAGCTATTTAAAGCAGAGTATCTAAAAAAATTATTACTCAAAGAAAAACGCTTTGGTTTCGAACCAGAAGTGACAGCAAAAATTGCACGGTTCCCTGGTATCCGTATATATGAAGTTGGTATTTCATACTACGGACGCACATATGCCGAAGGAAAAAAAATTAACTGGAAAGATGGATTTAGAGCGATATATGCAATATTACGCTATAATATTTTCGATAGAAAATATTTAAAAACAGAGAATTAGTTTTAAAAAAATAAAAATTTAACTACCTGTTTTCAATAAATTTCTACTTTTGCATTTTGCAATTTTTTAAACAAACATTTAAAAACATAAATCTAACCATGCCAATTACAAAACTTAGAAACATTGGTATT
>JALWNS010000443.1:777-2429 GCA_027083655.1 Bacteroidales bacterium
TTTGTATGTCTTCGCATATTTGCGCGTGTAAAACTACATTGACAGAGCGTATCTTATTTTTCACAGGCGTCAAGCGCAAGATAGGAGAGGTCCATGATGGCCAGGCTACAATGGACTTTATGAAGCAAGAGCAGGAGCGCGGTATTACAATAGCCGCAGCTGCTATCACCTGCCAGTGGAATGACCACCAGATAAATATCATTGACACTCCAGGCCACGTAGACTTTACCATTGAGGTTGAGCGGTCTATGCGTGTAGTAGATGGCCTGATAGCCCTTTTTAGTGCAGTAGAAGGTGTTGAGCCACAGAGTGAGACCGTATGGCACCAAGCAGACCGTTACAAAGTACCACGTATAGCCTTCATTAACAAAATGGACCGTACCGGTGCTGATTATTTCGAAGTAGTGAGGCAGTTGAATGATATGCTTGATGCTAATGCTATACCTTTCCAGATACCTATTGGTGCAGAAGATAAATTCGAAGGTGTTATAGATCTTTTAACACAAAAAGCATACACTTTCACAGATAGAGAAAGATTGGAGGTTGAAATTCCAGAAGAATACAGAGAGCAAGTAGAAAAATACCGTATGGAGCTAGTGGAGAAACTCGTTGAATTTGACGAAGAATTGATGGAACAATATTTCAACGATGAAGAAATATCTGTAGATAAGCTCAAGGAGGTAGCAAGAAAGGCTACAATTAATATGATGCTCACGCCTGTTTTTTGTGGTGCAGCGTATAAAAACAAGGGTGTACAGCTTCTTTTAGATGCTGTCATCGACTATTTACCTTCGCCAATAGATCGTGGAGCTGTCGTAGGTACAGATCCTGAGAATGAAGAGAAAACCCACACCCGTGCACCATCGACAAAAGAACCATTTGCTGCCCTGGCTTTTAAAATAATTAACGACCCATACGTTGGACAACAAACATTTATCCGTATTTTCTCCGGTGTTGTAAAGAAGGGGGACCTTGTGGCCAATACCACAAAAGGTAAAAATGAACGAATTGGCCGAATCCTGCGTATCCATGCTAAGGAAAGATTTGAGATAGAAGAAGCGGGCCCTGGTGATATCGTTGCCCTCATCGGTCTTAAGTACACGAAAACAGGTGATACCTTAAGTGACAGGGATAATCCTATCCTGCTTGAGCCTATACACGTGCCTACACCTGTTATTGAGCTAAAAATTATGCCAAAGTCCCAGAAAGACCAAGATAAGCTAGGCGATGCTCTTGCCAAGCTGGCTAACGAAGACCCTTCGTTCCAGGTACGTTTTGATCCAGAGACGGAGGAAACTATCATAGCAGGTATGGGTGAGCTACACCTCGAAATTATTGTTGACCGCCTGAAGGAAGAATTTAAAGTTGACGTAGAGGTAGGTGAGCCTTCTGTGGCATTCCGTGAGACAATAACCAAAGAAGTTGTTACAGAATACAAGCATGTTAAACAGACAGGTGGCCGCGGCCAGTACGCACATACAATCATGCGTCTTGAGCCAAACCATGGCAAGGGATACGAATTTGTTAACCATATCAAAGGAGGCGTTATTCCAAATGAATTTATACCATCTGTGGACAAAGGTGTGCAGAAGACCATGGAAGAAGGTGTTTTGGCAGGATTCCCGGTTATTGATGTCCGCGTCGTTCTCTTT
>JALWNS010000444.1 GCA_027083655.1 Bacteroidales bacterium
ATGCAGGCAAAGACATATTCCAAAATAGTTTGCCGCTTATGGTGTCTTTGTAATACGTTGGTTCGAATTGCGGCTTGTCTTGTGCATGGGATAAATAAAAGTTTATTAGTACAAATAGTAGAACAAGCTTAGATTTCATGTTTTTTTATTTAGTGTATTTTGAAGCCAATAATTGTGATATCGTCTATCTGCTCAGTGTCGAGCATCCAATCTTTGAGTGTGTCCATTATTTTCTGCCTTTTTTCTTTTGCATCCAAATCGTGGAGCTCTCCAAGCAGATGAGTTAGACGCTTGGTAGAAAATTTTAAGAGATCTTTATTCATCTGATGTATAATACCATCGCTATAGAGGTAAAACCATACTCCTTGGGTTTGATGGATTATTTTCTTTTTAAATTTTTTTTCTGTGTTATGAGAGAATAAGTCAAAAACATACCTATCCCCACGTATAATTTCAAATTCCCCCTTTTGGCTGGTCATAATTAAGTTGTTGTTTTTGCCTACAAATACCAGGCTTTTTTCTTTCTGGTCAACGACACACAGGCCTACATCAAGTCCGTCAAAGTTTGAGGTCTCTGCCTGGTTTAAGATCTCATAAAAACTTTGATTTAGTTTGAGGATAATTTGTTCAGGATCAGTGATATGCAGAGAGTTTAATATGTGATTCATTAGATTGTAACCAATAATTGTCAGGAAAGCACCTGGTACTCCATGGCCTGTACAGTCTCCTAATGCTAAGTAAATTTTACCAGCTAACTTTGATGAAAAAATAAAATCACCTGAGACTATATCCCGTGGCAGGTATATCTCAAAATAATCAGATAATACCTGCGGCAAGTTGAGGTTGCGCGAAAAAATGGCTTTTTGTATACCTTTGGCGTATTTAATGCTGTCTGTAATTTGTTTATTTTTATCCCTGAGCATTAAAACATAAACTTCGAGCTCTTTTTTCTGTTTTGATATGACTTTATTTTTTTCAGATATGGTTTTGAAAAGTTTTCTTTGTTTATGATAGAAATAAATAAGTAGACTTACAAGCAAAAGTAAAAGACCTATCACTGTGAGGCTTAATACAATAACTGTATTTTTCTTTTTTTGTTCTTTTTTTAACACTTCATTTTCCAGGCTAGTTATTCTGTTTTTTTGCTCAAAAATTTTCAAGACAAGCTCCTTTTTGGATAATGAATCATATAAGGCTTGTTGCTCACGAGTCAACCTGGCAACCTGTTCTTGGCTCTTACCAAGCTCCTTTTCCTTTTGTTTTAATAAAAGTTCTTTAGTAAGGGCTTCTAGCTCTGCTACTTTTCTCAAAGCTGCTTCCTTCTCCAATTCTGCTTTTGTTTTCCGTACCTCTTCATTGGTTAAAAAGTCATTAAATGTTTTGAAATATTTGTAGTAATACATAGCGCTATCAACGTTTCCTGCTTTTTGGTAAGTTTCGGCTAGCATACCATAACAACTACGCATCTGCTTCATGTCGTTAATCTCACGAGCCAAGCTAAGGGCTTCTTGTAATTTTTGTGTAGCTAATTGGTACTCTTTCTTCTTGTTAAGAACTACAGCCTGGTTGATTAGCGCCGATATAATGCCTACTTTTTGATCCTGTGCCCTCCGCACAGCAAGTGTCTTGTCAAAATATTTATAAGCACTGTCATAGGCCCTTTTATCAAAATAAATAAGCGCTAAATTTGTATTAATCTTGGCTATACCATCATAATTCTGGACCTTCTCGTTAAGCCTGATAGATTGCTCGAAATATTTAATGGCCTGGTCAAAGTAATTGTGTTTCCAGAATATCATAGCAATTTCGTCAAGATGTTTACTTGCCTCATTATAATGACCTTTGGAGAGAAAATACTTGTATAAGCTATCATTAAGGTAAATGGCTCCCGAATCTGTATGGCTAAGTGGTAAAGGATAAAGATTGTCCTGTGCAACAGAGCTATAGCTCAGTATTGTTAGTAGTATTAGAATAGAAATAATTGAAACAACTTTAGACATCACAAATTTTTATTATTTAGAAATAACTTCTAAAATAAAACAATAAGTACTTTATTACAAATTGATTTATCAAATTTTCAGGTTTAGTAAATATGTTGTTAATGTCTTGTATACCAGGTCTATGATCTTGTTTTTTAAAAAAAGCTTTAAAAAATTTTGCAGGTTTAACCAGTAAATACTATATTTGCAATCGCAATAGTGAGCGGGTGGGTTCCCGAGCGGTCAAAGGGGCCAGACTGTAAATCTGGTGGCGTTGCCTTCGGAGGTTCGAATCCTCCCCCACCCACCCCCAGGCCGGACAAAATGTCCGGCCAATTTTTTATGTTTTCATCATTATCCCTTCAATTTCCTTTAGTATTCCTGGCAGGCCTGATAAATCATTGATTCTAAACCTTTCGTTTCCCAAGCATTCTATCCCTCTATCCCTC
>JALWNS010000445.1 GCA_027083655.1 Bacteroidales bacterium
TTCCCCTCTCTGAGAATATTTATGCATTTTATTTTAGACGGAAAAATAAGCCAGTTAAAATAATAACAGGTGATTTTAATGATGATTTTGATACTTTTGATGAGCTTAAGGATTTTATAACACATAACGATAATATAACAACAGAAGAAGTAGTCAAACATATGCTAATAAAAATGTCAATCTGGGATTACGAATAAAATTTTATGAGTAAGAAATTACAAATAGTAAAACAACGATTATTTAACATACTTTTTTGGTCAGTAGTATCTGCAGCTTTTATAGGACCAGGGACTGTTACGACTGTTACCAAAGCAGGTGCTTATTACCGTTACGACTTGATGTGGACTGTAATCTTTTCTATTTTTGCAGCGCTTTTATTACAAGAAGCAAGTGCTCGTATTACTATTTATTCTGGAATGAATTTAGGGCAGGCTATATCAAAGTATTTTGAAGGGAAAAAGAGCCGTACTATAGTCTTGATACTGGTAGTAGGAGCTATTATACTTGGTAGTGCCGCTTATGAAACAGGTAATATCATAGGCTCTGTCGAAGGCTTGCATTTTGTCTTCCCAAAGGTGCCTAAGTCATATTTTGTACTAGGTATTGGATTTTTTGCTTTTTTAGCGTTTTCTTTGCGGTCAGTCCGGTTGATAGCCCAGTTTATGGGAGCTTTTGTAATATTGATGGGTATAGCCTTTTTTTCGACAGCTTTTTTTGTTAAACCTGATATTAGTGCTATGCTCAAAGGTATTTTTGTGCCTACCATCCCAAATGTTTCAGGTGCAGGGCTTTTGGTGTTAGGTATTATTGGCACGACGGTTGTACCTTATGATATCTTTCTAGGCTCGGGTATTATCGACAAGAGCCAGACAATTAAAGATGCACGGTTTGGTTTGTCTGTCGCTATTATTTTAGGTGGAATTATTACAATGGCTATAATGACAGTGGGAAGTGCGATTACTGAGGGGTGGTCCCAGAAGGCTATTAACAACATGGAGTTCTCCTTTGATTTGATAAAAAACATTTTGTATTTGAATTCTTTTATAGGTGATCTGGCTGTTTATATATTTGGTTTTGGTATGTTTGCAGCAGGATTTACTTCGGCTATTACGGCACCTCTGGCATCTGCTATTACAGCAAGAAGTGTCTTTGGGTATAATAATAAAAAGTGGGCGCCAAAGTCCCTGTATTATTATTTGGTCACTGGAGGTATATTGCTCACAGGTATGACTTTTGGCCTTTTGCAAGTAAAACCAATACCAGCGATTATTGCAGCACAGGCCTTTAACGGTTTGATCCTTCCTTTTATTAGTATATTCCTGATAATTGTGATAAATGATCCTAAAGTGATGAAGGATAAGGTCAATAGCTGGTTGCTGAATGTTTTAATGATTTTTGTAGTATGGTTAACAACAGTTATAGGCCTGTTGAATCTGACAAAAGCATTATCCCAGATGCTAAAATTAGAACTACCTGATCCGGACAGGGTTTTCTTGATTCTGTCAATAATAAGCGGGTTAATTTCTGTATATGTTTTCAGCTATATTATAAAAATAAGAAAGCAAGGTAAAGAATTAATTTTGAAAAACATTACCCAAGGTGAGCTTGATTGAAACACTATATAAAATACTTAGCAAATACTTTGACCTGAAAAAAGACGAGTTTGAGAAGATTACTTATTTACAGCTTTTTTCTTTTTTCCTGGGTTTTTTTGTAGCGTTTTATTTTGTGCCTGCCAACGCAGAGTTTGTTAAATATTATGGTAGTGCACAATTGCCATTTGCCTATATCTTGTCAGGTCTGGTAGGTACAGGCGCTTTGGTTATATATTCATGGATACAAAAGCGTGCCAGTAGCAAGAAGTTGTTTACTTATGCCATTATCATTATAATTACAATAGCCCTATTGTCCAGGATCCTGACTTTGTTATTGCAGTTAAATGTTTTTGGTTTTGAACAGCAGTTGTTGGTTACTTTAAGGCGGTGGGTAAGCTTTTTTGTATTTATATGGGCGTGGCCATTTATTGCTTTGACTGCAACGATAACAGGTGGATTAGCTCTGAGGCTTTTTAACCTTCTGGAGGTTAAACGTTATTACGGTATTATTAATCTAGGTGGTGTTGGTGCCGCTATTTTAAGCTACTTCTCTATGCCTTTGTTTATTAATAAGTTATCACATCAATACGATCTTATAGTTATTGGCTCACTTGGTCTTTTTGCTGCTATTATACTTTTGAAGCACATTTATAGAAAGTTTCCTGAAAAAACAAACACAACGGCCCACAAAGGTGTTTTCAAATCGTTCATGCGCAATTTTGCAAGCAAGGGCTTTATTTCATGGATCTTTATCGGTGCAGCTTTCTCAATAATAGCTATTTACATTGCAGACTATGGTTTTTTGATAACGATTAAGCAATCATCACATCTCTTGCCCGACAATCAGGCTGTTGCCCGGTTTATGTCCTTAGTTTTCGGAGCTTTGAAGATTGGGGAATTTTTAATTTCGATGTTTTCGGGACGGATATTGTCAAAGTATGGAGTACGTATTGGCTTGCTAATGCTTCCGTTGACCATAACGCTTCTTGAACTTCTGGGCCTGTCAATAGCTTTTAGTATAGGAGTGGCAAGTATGTTTTTCTTGGGTACTATGACTTTGAACAAGATGCTTGAGAGGATTATCAGGCGTGGGGTTGATGATCCTAGTTTTAATGTATTGTACCAGACTTTGCCAGATGATTTTAAATTGTATATACAGACGCGTGTAGGTGTAGTACAGCAGTTTTCAATCTCTATTGCAGGTTTTTTGTTGTGGTGTTTGCACAAATTACTTTATTACAACAATACCTTTCATTTAGAGCTATACCCTTTGTACACTTTGCCATTTCTGGCAGTCTGGATTCTTGTAGCACTCAAGCTTTATTCTTCATATAAAAACCGCATACGCCAGATACTTGACCAGAAAAAACTTTTTAAGCTTGAATATGTAGAGAAGGATATTTTTGCACTGGATGTTTTGCAGAAAAACCTGCTTAGCAAAGATATTGATGTAGCTAAATTCTCTGTGGTCGTTCTATCTGAAACCAATGCCAGGGCTCTTGAAAATTATGCTAATTTTTTATTAAAGATTGATAACCAAATTATTCGCAAAGCTATTTTGAAAAATATTGACTCTACTTATAGTGAGAAGCTTGTTAGCACTATAGAGCAGGTTGGAAATAGAGTGGGATTCAAAGAAAGGGAGCTACGTAAATTAATACTCAGGGCGCTATTCCAGCTTGATTATACAGAAGTAGGTTTTTATACCTATCAACAATTGGAGGAACTTATATCGAGTACAAAGCTCAAGGATAAAATTTTAGCCTGCAAATTTTTATATAAAAACCAAATACCTGGGGACACTCACCTTATACACAAATTATTAGATGCCGAAGAGAAAGAAATAAAATTGGCAGCAATCAAGATAGCTGCCAGAAGACGGGACAAGTCGTTATATGGCAAGCTTATAGAGATGTTAAATAATTCGCAGTTTAATAATATGCTCATTAGCATACTTATAGAGATTGGAGAACCTATCCTCGAAGACCTTGACCTGTTTTTCCAGAAACAGAAGAATCCAGATACCTTAAAAAAAGTCATCCAGATATATGCAAAAATAGGAACCCCAAAAGCCCAAAAATTACTGCTTAAACAAATAAACTATCCGGACAGGGAGATACAACAAAGCATAATAGATGCACTCTTCTATAGTGACTATTATGCTAGCGCCCTGCATGAACACGAAGTTATAAAACAGAAAATTTTTGAGACCGTTGATAATATTGTATGGTTTTATGCGACCATAAAAGATATTGTCAAAGAGAAAAATACACTAAAGCTTCTACAAGCCCTGGACCTAGAGATGCAGCAGACTATAGATAAGCTTTTTACACTCCTTACATTCATCCATCCAAAGGAGATCGTAGATCTGATAAAGGCAAATATTATAGGCGAAAATACAATCTTTGCTATAGAGCTGATAGACAATTTTATAGATAATGATATCAAAAGGATTATAATACCATTGTTTGAAAAAATAGGTATTAGCCAGAAAATAAAAAGGCTGCGTAGGTATTTCCAGCATTACCAGCTTGGTTTTGAAGGCAGGCTAAAGGATATTTTGATACAAGATTACACAAAGGTGGATATATGGAGCAAAGTAAAGGCTATAGAGCTTTTGGGTAAACTATTGCCACGTAATGTAGATATTAAAGAGTTAAAATTGCCATCAGATCCACCGAATAGTTTTACTTCTGGTGTATTGAGGCAATACATAACCCAAAATATGCCCAATAGCCCTATCCCTGCAGAGCTTTTGGTTATGTTATACCATCCTAATGAATTGATACATACTACTGTTGCCAAGATACTTATGTCAAGATATAACACTCTGGTTAACAATCTGATAGATTATTTGCCTATCCCCAATAAACTACAAATAGAAAGAAGTATAAGAAAAAATGATTTTCTGATTGACAGGATTAAGTTGCTCAAACGCATGTATTTGTTTTATACAGTGCCAGAGAAGTCTTTAATAGATCTGGCAAAAATAATGCGTAATATCAAGATAGACCAGGACCAGCAGGTAACTTTCCAACCCCCAGATATTGACACCGAACACGAAGACATTATTATAGTTATTAAAGGCAAGTTAATATACAACAATGGTAAAGAGCTGGTAGAATATCAACGTAATGATGTGATTATAAGAGGGGTGAATATTTCGCAGAAGGCACAATTTCTAACAGTAAGCAAGAAGGCAAATTTGATCTTTATTACAAGATTTGATTTCTTTAATTTACTTGCAATGGACAAGGATCTTATAGGTCATCTTTTAGACAGAATGGAGTTTTGATGTTTTTTACAAAAATATCTTAAATCGTTTTTGAAAAAAATAGTGGAATTAATATCTTTGCCGTGCAATTGTGGAAAATGAATTTTTGGCGGGATAGCTCAGTTGGTCAGAGCGCAGGATTCATAATCCTGAGGTCGAGGGTTCAAGTCCCTCTCCCGCTACAAGAGCCGCTTTTAGCGGCTTTTTTGTTTTTTGTAAGCCTGTTTTCTGTTGAAATATTGTACTTTCTTTACTTTCCAGGTCCGGTTAATATTCTTACATCTGTCATTTATTTTTTATTTTTACTAGAAAAAATGAGGCAAATTCCCTTCTGGTTGTTTCTTTTGCTTTTGCTAAGTTCGTGTAGCGCTATACAGGGTACTGAGTATAAGATAATAGCAGCTTCGGATGACAGGATATTTTATATAGGCCGTGTGGTAAAATCAGATTCCATAGTTAAGGTATCGTGGCCTGGTACACAGGTGGTAATTAAATTCCGCGGTAGCTTCCTGGCAGTGACAATGGATGACAAAACAGGTGATAATTTTTATCATGTAACCATTGATGGCGATTCTTCTTTTGTGCTTGAGGCGGAAAAAGGTAAGCATACATACGTACTCTTGAGAAATATAGAGCAAGGTGTTCATACAGTCAGGTTGTTTAAAAGTACTGAATATATTTTTGGTAGCACAGAGATTTATTCTTTTGCCACGGACAGGAGCGGAGATTTTCTTAAAGCACAAAGTCCCCACAAATTATTAATAGAATTTTATGGTAATTCTATAACTGCAGGGCTAGGTAATCTACATCCATCGGGTAGCAGTTTTAATCCGCAATTTGAGGATAATTATATGGCTTATGGAGCAATTACAGCCCGGAATCTTAACGCCGATTATGTGTGTATTGCACGTAGTGGTATTGGCCTGACTGTAAGCTGGGATTCTCTCATAATGCCAGAACTGTTTTGGAGAGTTGATCCTTTTGATACAGATATTCACTGGGATTTTAGCCGTAGCGAACCTAATATAGTAGTTGTTAATCTCTTCCAGAATGATTCCTGGTTGGTAAAAAGGCCTGATCACCCGCAGTATAAACTACGTTTTGGTAGCAAAAAACCTGATGAAGAATTTTTTGTAAATTCTTATGAACGTTTCATAGATACCCTTACTGTTCTTTATCCCAAAGCTGAAATAATCTGTACACTAGGACCAATGAGTGCCGTCCAACCTGGTTCTCCATGGCCAGGATATATTAAAAAGGCAGTTGCACGTCTTAATAATAGGAGGGTACATACTTTCTTTTTCCCTTATTTTGTTCGTAAAGGCCATCCCACAATAAAGGATCATGAGCAAATGGCACAGATGTTAACTTCATTTATTATTGATAGCGTAATGAAGAAGTGACTTTTTACCGGTAAGAAACAAAAAAGGACGCCCGCAGGGCGTCCTTTTTTGTAAGAAGCCTGTTTTATTGTACCAACACTATGTGAGAGTTGTACTCAATAGCATTTTCCTGGTCAACAGGGGTGAATTTACCCACGTCTGTACACAAGAATTTAATCATGTATTTGTGGCGTTCGGGTTCGTAAGTGGAGAATGTAATTTCATAGTAAACAGGTACACCATTAATCAATGGCTGTGCATCAGGGTATTTAGTTTCGAGCAATATGTTAATAGCCTGATCTAACCTCTGCCATAATTCCTGTGTTGCTTCTTGGTCATCGGCAGGTAGGAGGTTGTCAGGATCGTTAGCACGGCGTGTTGTTAGACGCATGTCAAAGTTGCAATAATATGAGCTAGCTCCGAAGTAGTATTCTGTATTTGAATAAAGTGGATGCATATAGTTGGGCATATTGTTCTTTGTCCAATCTACTATGATTTGATAGTCGTCGCATCCCATTTCGTATTTAACAGTAGGATCGAAGACCCATTCAGTACCGTTGTGGATATACTGTTCATGTTTTTCTTCAAGAGCATTCCACTGCTGGCCGTCGAATGTAAAGAGATTATAATGATACTGCAGTCCTCCGCTATAATATTTGTACAGGACGTTCAGTTGGTCTCCTGCCTGTGCATATGGATAGTGCTGGAGAAGTATACGTGGGATATAGAAGTTTGGATCATAAGAAGAAGAGAAGTTGTGATATTGTGCTGCACTACCACCTATTGATTCATAGTCTGCATCGCTAATTGTGTACTGGTTGGTAGGTACCACCCAGCCATTGTCATAATAAGCATAAAGCATTGTTGTGTATGTGTTTGTACCGTCATTGTAGTCGTATAATACCACTGCACGGTCTATAGTAGGATTGGTATATGCAGTGTCCAGATATGCCTGTATATTAGTAGCCGGGTCATTGTTTTGGTCAAAGGCAGTAATACCTAGAGCGTCATAGACAGACTGTGGCACTGTGATGATTTCTTCACCTGAGAAGATATATGAGTTGTCATAATTGTAAGTAAGCTTGGCAATTGATCCTGAGTCCAAAGCAGGGAATTTGTATGAGAGGAATGGAGGAATGTATTTACTAGCTGGGCGTGTTTCGGCGAAGGATTTGTAAGTGCCAATAGCTTTACATGCTGCCGAATCTTGTGCATTTTCGGCAACAACGAGGCTAACACTGGCAATAGTGTTGTAATCATCATCTGTGAGGGTGTATTCTATTGTTTTAGCAAAAGGCTTTTTGCTAGCCTCCAGCTCCTGATAGATTTCTGCCATAGGATTACAACCCATCAGGCCTATAAGCAGAACTGCTAATATTTGGATGAATATTTTTTTCATAGTTATATGTTTTTTTGTTTTGGTTAAAGAGCAAGTAAATAGACGGTTAATCACCCTGCCAGGCTATCAACCGTGCCTGGCAGGATAAGAATTAGAAACGTACTTTGAGAGAGAGTGTCCATGTACGGCCAAAGCCGAAATAAACGTATGAGCTCATAGCATCGTGGTCATTACCATCAAGGGCATCAGAGATATAACGTGTATCAAGGACGTTATTAACCTTTCCATAAAGTGTAGCATCGAAACCACCTAGCTTGAATTTATACTTAGTTCCCAGGTCAAGCAGGTTATAAGAAGGGAGCTGCCATGCATCGCTACGGTCATTAGGATCTGTACGGTTTTCTACGTCGAAGTATGCATACAGGCGGTCATAATATGTCCAGTCTGCACTTACCCATAATTTAGGTAAAGCTTCCCAATCCATGCTCAGAGCTGCTGTTGTCTGCGCAGCATCACCTACGTGTATTCCTTTAGCATAAACTGCTACAGTACCAATGAGGTTTTGTTGTTCGTCATATATGTCGGCTATAACGTCGTTAGCCCAACGCCAGTCACCCAGGGATCCCATAGCATGGAGAGTAAGTTTGCGCACTGGCTGATAACGGATCTCTGCTTCTAGCCCTTTGTGTACAGCTGTTATACCACGAATATTGGCAACTGTAGTACCCATTGTACGAACCAAAGTTTTATCCCTCCAGACAGTATAATAAGCATAAAGGTTCATTCTTACTTTATCTGAAATGTAGCCTATACCAGCATCACTTGAGAGGACTTTCTCAGGTACTGCACCTGTGTTAATTTCGTTTGTATAGTTAAGGAATACAAAACGGAACTGTGGTGGACGGGTGAAATAACCTCCATTGAGGAAAAGATTAATATTGTTAGTCAAGTTGTAGTTCAGACCACCTTTAACGCTATAAGTGAAGAACGAAACAATATCACTTACCTGGTTTTCTGGTGTGTACTGGAAGAAGTCTATACGGCGGTCGAATGTCTCAACTGCAGAACCGGAAAGGAATGCAGAGAATTTATCATTAGGAGAAACATATTCTGCCTGAAGGAATGCGCCTGTCCAGTATACAAGGCCAATATTGTAGTAATAGATTTTATCTCCTTCTTGAAGAGGTGTATTGGGGTCACGGTTAACATTAGCGTTATCCAGGTAATATTCACCACCGAGCAGGTCTGAGATTTCTGTGTAATGATACCCTTTGTAATAACGTGCATCCAGGCCGGCTGTGATGTTCAGGTTACCAATCTTAGTGTTCAATGAAGAAAGGATACCGTACCAGTCATGTTCGTTTTTAGCCATAGCAGCAATAACTTGTGCTCCAGTCAGAGAATGATAGTTTATATTAATAGCAGAATCGATATCAAGCTGTCCTTCTGGTGTCATGAGGGTATTATCATATGGTAGTCCAGAAGGATACTGGAAGCGGAGGAGAGACTGCTGTGGACCCATGATACGGCGGCCTCCACCACGTCCGTATGATGCATAAATAGCTGTATTTAGCTGTGTCTTGGAGTTAATGGTCCAGAAATGGTTGAATATGAACATTGGTTTGTGATACTGGTTGTAGGCATAAGCACCACCCCATACTTTGCCATTGCGCCATCCCCAGTCAGGATTGTAGCGTATACCATAAGGATTTTCGATCCAGAAGCTAATAGGCCTTTTTAGAGGTCTCTGGTTATGCCATTGTGGTGCACCAAACCCGGTGAAGCTAATAGTATGGTGTTTGTTAAATTTCTTGGCTACGTTGAAGAAATAAGAATAAGCGTCAAAGTTTGTTCCCATTACATAACCATCACCACTAGTGTGGCTACCACTGACTGTAACTGCCCATCCGTTTTCTAACAATCCTGTGGAAAGGGTGAAAGCTGTTTTACGGTAATTATTATTACCCATGCTATAAAAAACAGAGCCTCCTTGATGCACATCTGTAGTTTTGGTCAAGATGTTGATAGTACCACCTACAGAAGAAATTGCCAGACGTGAAGCACCAAGACCTCGCTGTACCTGGATATTACGGGTTACATCTGACAGTCCTGCCCAGTTTGACCAATAAACTCTACCGTTTTCCATATCATTTACAGGCACACCATTAATCATAACTGCAAAGTTGCGGGAATCAAAACCACGCAGGTTGATACGTGCATCACCAAAACCACCACCTTGCTTTGTAGCATAAACGCTAGGTGTAAGTTTCAGAATTTCAGGGAATTCTTGGTTACTAAGTTTTTCTTCTATAGTAGCAGGCTGGATACGTGAAACAGAAACAGGAGTACGGCGGTCGACGGCAAAGCTAGCAACAACTTTAACTTCTTCCAGACCTATTGAGCTACTCTTAAGTTTTATTGTACCAAGATCGATTATTTCTCCCTGTTTGGGACTAATTTCTTTAGTATAATCTTGATAACCTAAAAATGAAACTACTAAAGTTGCAGGTTGTGCAGGGATGTCCATGGAGAATTTTCCATCAAGATCTGTAATAGTACCGTAAGTAGTACCTTTTAGATAAACAGAAGCACCAACAATTGGTTCTCCTGATGTTTCATCGACAATCTTACCTTTGATTGTCTGTGCAAAAGAATAATGCACCATTACAGCAAATAGCAGGAAAAATGCTAAAATTAGTCTTTTCATAATGCTCCATTTTGGGTTTTGGGGAGTTAAAAATAAAAAATTTTAGGATAATTTGTTAAATTTGACAGAAAAAAATGGATTTCCTTCATTCAGTT
>JALWNS010000446.1:0-8739 GCA_027083655.1 Bacteroidales bacterium
GTTATGAAGTATGTTTTTAGGTTGCTGTTTTTTGTGAGTATAATTTTTTTTGGGGGATGCCATAATGGATCTAAAAAAATAGAGCCAAGTAAAGTACCGCAATATGATAGTCTAACATATAAAGTTTTTCAAGTTCAAGGAGGATGGGGCTATGACATAATCATAAATGGTAAGGTATACATTCACCAGCCTTTTATACCTGCTGTGCAAGGTGGTTTTCCGTTTCGTACAGAAGAAGATGCACGGAAGACGGCGATCTTGGTTATAGAAAAGTTAATGACACAAAGGGGTTTGCCCCGTGTTACAAAAGAAGAGTTGGAAGATCTCGGGGTATTATATGATACAGTTATCAAGTACCAGGAGTACATGCAACGGTACTTGCAGAAACGGAGTCCATAGATTATTCCCAGAATTCAACGTTATGAGAGTCTTTTATATCAAAATCATCTTTGTCAAGAAGCACGGGGAATTTTTTTCTCATGTTATGGAGAAGTTCAAGGTCTAATTCCACTGTATAAACATTTTCCTGGTTTTCGGGAGCCTGGTAAATGATATTTCCTCTTGGGTTGATAGCCATTGACATTCCGCTATAATAGAAGTCATTTCCGTCTACTCCTATTCTGTTGACGGCTATAACGTATGCTTGATTTTCTATTGCTCTGGCTATAAGTAAATTTTTCCATTGATCTATACGGCTTTCGGGCCAGTTGGCAACGTAGATAATTAAGTCATAATCCTGGTCATTACGAGCCCAGACAGGGAAGCGCAGGTCATAGCAAACTAAAGGTTTTATCCGCCAGCCGGAATAATTTATTACAACTCTGTGAGAACCTGCAGAGAATTTGTGGTGTTCCCCGGCCATTGTGAATCTGTGCCTTTTATCATACCATGCCCATTTCCCGTCGGGTTTCATGAAAATAAAGCGGTTATAAAATTTACCGTTTTCTTGCCATATAATTGAACCACAGATTGCAGAGTTTGTTTTATGTGCAGTGTATTCTAGCCATTTAATAGTAGGTCCTGAATAGTTTTCGGCAACATCCAGGGGATTAATGTAAAAACCGGTATTAAACATTTCAGGGAGGACAATGATGTCTGACTTGATATTATTTAATTTTTTCTCAATGTGTAAAAAGTTCTTTTGTTTATCGAGCCAATGTATATGTGTCTGTAAAAGGGTAATTAATAGCTTGTTTTTTTTCATTTTTTAAAACATTTAAATTAAATTTGTAGTAATTAGATATACTATGAAATATGGATATGAAAAGGTTTTGGACATTTTTTTTGCAAATTATTAAAATTCTTGATGATTACAAAGTGCTCGTGGCCTTAATACTGTTAGTTTGGCTCTTGGGCTTTGCTAGCAAAAATAGCGTTTTTAGATTGGTGAAATTAGATAAACAGATTAAGGCATTGAAGGAGCAGAAAGTAGATTTAGAGCGAAGAATAGTTGAAGATAGTCTTTATATTAGGAAGCTCGACACAGATGATGAGGCATTTGAAAGATATTTACGGGAGAGATATTATTTTCATCAACCGAATGAGGATATATATATTATACGGGAGCGATGACCTCTATCCAACTTTTATCAAAAACCTAAAATTAAAAAAATCATGCATTTGAATTTTGATGGGAAAGATCTTAAGTTATTGAAATCCAAGGGTATAAAGATAGAGGAGATATTAAGACAGTTAAACCTTTTTCGCAATGGTGTACCTCCTATTAATATAGTAGAACCTGCTACTGTGGCAAATGGTGTTGTAAAGTTGATTTCAAGCAATGAGCTTCAGCATTACGTCCAGATATACAATAATATACGCAAGTCTAAGGTAATTTATAAGTTTACGCCTGCATCAGGAGCAGCAACTAGAATGTTTAAGAAGCTTTTTAGTTTTGTAAACTCGGATGCAACAGATCCTCTGGATGATGAGGTGAGGATGTTATTTGCAGATATAAAAAAGCTAGCTTTTTATGATGACCTAGACAGTGTATGCAAGAGAATGTACAAGAAGGATATACAGGAGATGATATCCAAAGGTATGTACAAAGAGATAATCCAGGCAATGTTGGAGCCCGGAGGTTTGGGATATGGCCATTTGCCAAAGGCTTTAATAAAGTTTCACAAATATACGGACAGGTCACGTACTGCAATGGAAGAGCATTTGGTAGAGTCGATGAGGTATGCTGTGGGTAAAGATGATAGTCTCGAGCTACATTTCACAGTATCACCAGAGCACAGGGAATTGTTTGAGGATCATGCAAAGCGTCTGGTTCGATTGTACTCGGATTATGAGGTAGATATACATTTTAGTTTTTCTATACAGGATCCTTCTACAGATACGATAGCTGTTACCCCGGATAATGAGCCATTTAGGACAGATGAAGGAGAGTTGCTTTTCCGTCCTGGGGGGCATGGGACGTTGATTTATAATCTGAATAACCTTGAGGCGGATTTTATTTTTGTTAAAAATATTGATAATGTAGCACCAGATAGGTTAAAGCCAGATACTGAATTATGGTTCCAGGGTTTGGCAGGTTACCTATATACTCTCAAAAGCAAGATTGATGCTTACATGGATTTGATAGAGATAGGTCCTACGGAAAAAGACCTGGAAGATATTTATAGCTTTATTCATAATGTATTGTCAATCAGGATAAAGAAGAAAATAGAGACAATAGAAGAAAAGATTGATACGGCCAGGAATATTTTTAGCCGTCCATTACGAGTAGCTGGCGTTGTTAAAAATTTAGGACAGGAAGGGGGTGGTCCTTTTCTGGTAGAATATGATGATTTTGTTAGTCCCCAGATTGTTGAAAAAGCCCAGATAGACCTGAATAATCCTCATAATATGGCTATGTTGAAGAATTCTACTCATTTTAATCCAACCTTCATGGTATTATCTGTCCGGGACCACATGGGAAAAAAGTTTGACCTGTTGAATTATGTAGATGAGAAAGCTTCTTTCATTACGACTAAGACATACCAGGGAAGGCCGTTGAAGGCATTGGAGAGACCAGGGTTGTGGAATGGTGCAATGGCTTTTTGGAATACTGTATTTGTCGAAGTACCATTAACAGTTTTTAATCCAGTTAAGACAGTGTTTGATTTGTTAAAACCAAATCATCAATGAAAAAATTATTCTTTCTGCTCCTTTTTGTTTTAAGTCTTATCTCTTGTACTAGCAAACTGGGTTTAGTGGATACTAGTTCTGATGAATGTGATTATTCGCAGTGTAATTCACAGGAGCCTGGTAGGGTAAATTTAGAGGTAAAATTTACCAGATCGGCAGTCCAACGGAGTCCTAAGATATTTTTGTTGTTAGGACGTTTTGAGGAGCAGAATTATCTAGATACTATCTCGACAGATACTGTACCTGCATACAGGGACTATGTATTAATTCCGGTTGATGTTGATCATTATTATTCCGTTGTAGCAGAGTATTTTAGGGGTGATGATACTATTTATGCGTTGGATGGCTCTTATGTGTTTAAGACGTTTTATTATCTGTGTGATTCAATATGTTGGCAAGTAAAAGGTAATAGCTTGAATATAAAACTCAAAAACTAAAGAGATGAAGTCTTACAGGAAAGAATTATTGTTTAATACTCCTACACGAAGGGCATTTATAAATATTACCCAGGACGTGGAGAAAGCAGTTGAGGAGAGTGGTGTTAAGGAGGGTTTGTGCTTAGTCAATGCCATGCACATTACAGCTAGTGTTTTTATTAATGATGACGAGCCAGGCTTGCATGATGATTTTGAGAAATGGCTTGAAGAGTTGGCGCCTGAAAAACCACATTCCAGGTACAAGCATAACCTTACAGGAGAAGATAATGGAGATGCACACCTCAAGCGCCAGGTAATGGGGCGCGAGGTTGTAGTAGCTATAACTAATGGCAAGTTGGACTTCGGTCCATGGGAGCAAATTTTTTATGGAGAATTTGATGGCAAGCGACCTAAACGCGTGTTAATAAAGATAATCGGGGAATAAAAAAGAGGGGCTCGTAGAGCCCCTCTTTTTTTTAGTATCTCGAGTAGTTTGGTGCTTCCTTAGTTATTGTCACGTCATGGGGATGGCTTTCTATAACGCCAGCATTAGTTATTCGTACAAATTTAGCTTTTTTCAGGTCTTTGATAGTTTTAGCGCCGAGATATCCCATACCTGCTCTAAGTCCACCGACCAGCTGATAAAATACTTCGCCTAATGTACCTTTGTATGGAACGCGTGAGACAATGCCTTCTGGGACGAGTTTGGTAATATCTTCTTCCATGTCCTGGAAGTAGCGGTCTTTAGAGCCTTCCTTCATTGCCTCTAAAGATCCCATGCCCCTGTAAATCTTGAATTTACGTCCCTGGTAAAGTACTGTTTCTCCGGGAGCTTCTTCGACACCTGCGAAGAGCGAACCAGCCATGATAGTAGAAGCACCAGCTGCCAGGGCTTTGACTATGTCGCCAGAATAACGTATTCCACCGTCTGCTATGACAGGTATGTTTGTTCCTTCGAGTGCTTTGGACACATTGTAAATGGCAGTTATCTGTGGTACGCCTACGCCGGCAATGATTCTAGTGGTGCAAATACTACCAGGGCCTATCCCGACTTTTACGGCATCTGCACCTGCATTAATTAATTCGAGGGCTGCCTCACTGGTAGCTATATTACCTGCTACGATTTGGATTTCATCCCCGAAATTGTAGCGCAGCATTTTGAGGGTTGTAATTACGCCTTTGGTGTGTCCATGTGCTGTATCAATGACGATAGCATCAGCACCTGCTTCGACCAGGTCTTGGGCCCGGCGGAGCGTGTCTTTGGCAATACCAATAGCAGCTGCTACCATCAATTGGCCTTTTTCGTCTTTGCTAGCAAATGGGCGGTCTTTGGCTTTGGTGATGTCTTTGTAAGTAATCAGCCCAATAAGTTTTCCTTTTTTATCAACTACAGGTAGTTTTTCTATTTTGTGTTCCTGTAATATTTCTGCGGCATGTTCGAGGTCAACGTATTCTTTAACCACGATAAGATTATCCTTTGTCATCACATCGCGTATGCGTGTGGACATGTTTTTTATGAACCGTAGGTCCCTGTTTGTAACGATACCAATTAGGGTCATTTCGTCGTCGACCACCGGAATGCCACCGATTTTAAACTCTTTCATCATGGCTAGTGCCTTGCCTACAGTCTGGTGAGGCTTGATTGTAATAGGATTGATTATCATACCATTCTCGGCGCGTTTGACCTTGCGCACCTCCTCTGCCTGGCGTTCGATAGACATGTTTTTGTGAATAACCCCGATACCTCCCTCACGGGCAATAGCAATAGCTAGAGCACTTTCGGTGACAGTGTCCATTGCGGCAGATACAATGGGCATTTTAAGCTTAATCTTTTGGGTAAAGTTAGTTGATAGATCTACTTCACGAGGAAGGACTTCGGAATAAGCAGGGACAAGGAGAACATCGTCAAAGGTAAGAGCCTCTTCTACAACACGATCTTTTAAAAAAGACATTTTTTGTAAGGTTTAGGTTTGGACAAAATTAAAACAAAAATCGAAATGGCAATCAGAATTTTTCAATTTTAGACTTTTAGAAAGCAGTTTATTTGATTAGATTTGATGGGAGTAAGTAAAATAATAAAAATTTGATAAACAATGTTTTACGAAAACAGGGAATTAAAGCTCTTTTCCGGACGTGCGAGCCGTTACCTAGCAGAAAAGATCGCCAAGAGCCTGGGTATGGATCTTGGCGATGTGTCTGTCCAGCAGTTTAGCGATGGCGAGATACAGCCAAGTTTTAACCAGAGTGTAAGGGGGGATTATGTTTTTATTGTTCAATCCACTTTTGCACCGGCAGATAATTTAATGGAGTTGTTGCTAATGGTAGATGCGGCTTATAGGGCCTCGGCTTATAAGATAGCAGCGGTAATACCTTATTTTGGTTATGCACGGCAGGATAGAAAAGATCAGCCCCGTGTGCCTATTGGCGCTAAGCTGGTTGCTAATATGTTGCATGCCGCAGGTGTGTCGAGAGTTATTACAATGGATTTGCATGCAGACCAGATTCAAGGTTTTTTTGATATGCCTGTGGATCACCTGTTTGCATCATCAGTTTTTATTCCGTATATCAAAAGTTTAAAGCTTGATAACCTGGTGGTGGCGGCTCCAGATACAGGAGGAGTGAAGAGGGCTAATGCTTATTCTAAGTTTTTGGATGCTTCGTTGGTTATTTGTTATAAAAAACGGGTCCGTGCTAATGAAGTAGATAGTCTCACTGTTATTGGAGATGTGAAAGATAAGAATGTTATTCTTGTCGATGATATTATTGACACAGCAGGTACATTGACCCTGGCGGCAGAGAAGATGAAGGAACAAGGAGCCAGGTCTATTCTGGCATTTGCTTCGCATCCGGTTTTATCAGGGCCGGCGTATGAACGTATAGAAAATTCTGCATTGGACAAGCTGATAGTCACAGATTCGATACCTTTGAGGAAAAAGAGCTCTAAGATAGAAGTTTTATCAGTAGCAGAGCTATTTGCAAGTGTAATACGGAATGTGTACGAACAAAAATCAATAAGCGCAAATTTCATCCAGAAGAGTTCTAATTAATAAGGAAAAATTGTGATGAAGTATAAATGGGACATTATACCAGTAGGTGATAAGCAGAAGGTTTTAGATCTAGCATTGCAGCTAAAAGTTTTACCAGTATTAGCTAACATGTTTATAAACAGAGGTATAGAGGATAGGTCACAAGCAGAGAAATTTTTTATTCCTGATTTGAAAAATCAACACGATGCTTCTTTGCTCAAGGATATTGACCTGGCCAAGGACCGGGTTTTGCGGGCATGGCAGCAAAGGGAAAAAATAATGATTTGGGGTGATTATGACGTGGATGGTACTACGGGTACAGCCCTGTTGTACAAAATACTAAAGCCTTTTTTCCCCACGATAAGCTATTACATACCTGACAGGTATAGCGAGGGTTATGGTCTATCTTACCAAGGAATAGATTATGCTCATAGCCAGGGGGTTAGTTTGATAATTTCGGTTGATACTGGCATAAAAAATGTGAGCGAGATTGGATATGCAAGGGACAAAGGCATTGATTTTATTGTTTTGGACCACCATACACCGGGCGAACAGCTACCTCCTGCTATAGCAGTTGTCGATCCCAAGCGGGAGGATGACCAGTATCCTTTTAAGGAGTTGACAGGTTGTGGTGTAGCTTTTAAGTTTTTGCAGTATTTGGCCAAGGATATTGGGTTGGATGAAAGGCAGTTATACCGTAGCCTTGATTTACTGGTATTAAGCATAGGAGCAGATATTGTTCCGATAGTAGATGAGAACAGGATTTATGCTTATTTTGGCTTAAAGCTTCTGAACACAGATCCGTCTGTCGGGATAAGGGCATTGAAGGAAGTTGCAGGTTGGAAAGATAAAAAACTAACAGTCGGTGGTATGGTTTTTACGTTAGCACCTAGGATAAATGCTGCGGGCAGGATAGGGCATGGGTCCCAGGCAGTGGAATTACTTATAAGTGAGAATTATGAAGAGGCTTTGAAGATAGCAAGGGAGATAGATAAACTGAATAAACAACGCCAACAAATACAGAGTGATATTGTCAAAGAGATAATGGATGAGATAGAGAACAATCCCGGATTGAAGGATAAGAATTCCACAGTTTTATATAATCCACAGTGGCACAAGGGAGTAGTTGGTATTGCTGCTTCCAAAGTCATTGAATATGTCTATAAACCAACGATTATTCTTACCCGGAGTGATGATGGTATAACAGGGTCGGCAAGAAGTGTTGCAGATTTTGATCTGTATGATGCTATTGAAAACTGTGCACATTTGTTGACAAAATTTGGAGGGCATAAGTATGCGGCAGGTTTGAGCATGAAGAAAGAGAATTTGGAAGCTTTTATGGATTGCTTCGAACGTGTTGTGACAGAGCGTATTACTGATGATATGAAAAAGCCTAAACTTAAGATTTCTGGTGTTCTACGGCTCAAAGACCTGAATATGCATCTCTTACGTGTTCTCAAGAAAATGGAGCCTTATGGCCCAGGTAATCCTAAGCCTGTGTTTGTATCTTTGGGTGTCAAGGAAGTGTCTTACCGTGTCATTGGCCGCGATAGTAATCATTTGTTATTGAGTTATCGTAAGGAAAATGGGGAATATATTTCTGCAATTGCTTTTGATAGTGCAGACTTATTACAGAAGATTGTAGAAAGCTCTAGTTATGATATAGCTTATACCGTGGGCGAGAGTGAATATAATGGTACGAACTATCTGCAGATTGAGATTAAAGATTTTAGGTTTGAAGAGGAAAGGTAGCAGGAGGGTGTTAGAGGTGCTAATATTGATGGAATAAGGTATTAGAAAATAACCAATAGGCAGGTGCGTAGCACCTGCCTATTGGTTGATGTAATGATTTGCTATTTAATAATTTACTTAGTCTGCTCAATACGCTTGAATGTGTAGATTGTACCGTCTACATTTTTGAATTCGTATTCAGTGAAATCCATATTACTTGTAAATCCTCCTTTGCCACGAATGATATTGCCTTTAGGATCAGTTACTTCTACAAATTTAATTGAGTAAATAGTTTGTTGTTTTTCATCATAATTATCCCCCGCTCCATCACTTTTAGTATCTCTTGTTCCACTTCCATTCTATGGATATGCATCAGCATTATCTCCCACTCCATCTCTATCCGTATCTCTTGTTTCATTTGCATTTTGTGGAAA
>JALWNS010000446.1:8749-10389 GCA_027083655.1 Bacteroidales bacterium
TAGAGTTCTTGTGTCCGGAGTATACTCTTTTCAGGATTTGTTACTACTACGTCTCCTGACAGTTTCCAGAGCTGTTTTTTCTCGTAATAAACGGCATATTTGCACTTTATTGTGGAGATAGGTCTGAGGCTATCGTCGTAAAAGATAGCCTCAAGACCTTTTGGGAACTCCATTTTAGTGTTTGTCCTGTCTTTGAAAAAGTACTGGGCAATAGGAGCTTTAATAAAGGCTCTTTCTTTGTTGTTATACTTGTACACAGACCTCATGTCCTGTATTAAAATATCTGGTGAATTCTCAATGTCAGCGTAGAAATTGATTTTTTCTACTTTTTCTTTGGAGCAACTAGCCAGTACAAATACAGAAGATAAAAGTATGTAAAGAGCCAATCTGATACCCATTTCTCAATCTTTTCTGGAGGATTAATAAACTTTTTTCAACAAAAAATTACTTAACTTTTTTGTCTTTTACCCATTTGTCTAGCCATGCAAAAACCTCCCGGTGCCATACTTCGCTATTAGCTGGTTTGAGCACAAAATGGTTTTCGTCAGGGAAATAGATAAGCTTGGATGGAACACCGAGGCGTTGTGCTGCAGTAAAAGCAGAAAATCCCTGGGTTTCTGGTACTCGGAAGTCCTGTCCACCATGGATAATAAGCAATGGTTTCTGCCAACGGGTGACGTATGTTGATGGAGAAAATTCTTTGTACATTTTTTCATTTTGCCAAGGTGTACCATTAGTTTCGAATTCAGGGAACCAAAGCTCTTCTGTTTCGTAATACATTGATGTCAGGTCAAATAGTCCGTCATGGCACACAAATGCATCAAATTGCTCTGGTGCTTTACCCATCAGGTAGTTAATCATATAGCCACCATAAGATGCACCTAAAGCTCCACGGCGGTTTTCGTCAATAAATGGATACATTTTCAGGACATAAGCCAGACCGTCCATTAGGTCATAATAAGGTCTGTCACCCCAGTGTCCGCTAATGGCTAGACGGAAAGCATCCCCATAACCAGTAGAACCACGGAAGTTAATAGCTACAGCTACATATCCATGTGAAGGTGCTATTTCAAGATTCCATCTGTAGTGGAAGCCATCATGCCACGCACCCTGTGGGCCTCCATGGATGTAAAATGCCAGCGGATATTTTTTATTAGGGTCGAAATCAACAGGTTTGAGTAGCCAGCCATGTACTTTGATACCATCACGGTTAGTAAACCAAAATTCTTCGACATCGCCGAATTTGACTTGATTCAGGATATCGTCATTGAAATGGGTGATTTTTGTTAAATCATTGGTTTTAAGGTCCAGGCTATAAACTTCTGCTGGCGACTTAAAAGATTCCTGTAGGAAATATAGCTTATTACCTGCCAGATTGATTGATTTATTTGTATGTTCGGAGTAGATCTCATCTATTTCTTTTGTTTCGGTATTTAGAGCGAAAATACGTATACGTCCTTCTTTGTCACCTGTGAAATATATAGTTTTTCCATCTGGTGATATGATAATATCCGAAGGGCTAACCTGGAAATTTTCTGTAAGGTTTTCTTTCTCGCCAGTTTTGATGTTATAGCGTATTATACGGAAGCGGTCTGCTTCGTATTTAGGTATTTGCATAGCAAGGTAATAGAGATATTTAC
>JALWNS010000447.1 GCA_027083655.1 Bacteroidales bacterium
TAAGTCCAGATTTGATAAAATAGTACGATAGGAACGAGTATGACTGCAACAATAGTCATAACCTTCAAAGTATACGGACTAGAGGAAGCATTCATTATAGTGATGCTCAGCTCAGGGTTATTAGATGCAGGTATTAAGTTTGGATAAAGACCTGCGAATACCATTACTGTAGCCAGTACTATTGTCAAAGATCCCATGATAAATGCCATTCCCTCTTTTCCTTTCTTAATGTAAAATCCTACTAATAAGAGTGCTACTGCAGCCAATAGTGCTACTATCCATGTCAGGGTCTTAAGCTGATATGGGAAGCTCAACCCTAGCAGTGCCCACAGAACGAAAATAACGGTCAAAACAGTGGCAATAATCCACATTGTAAATGCTGTTTTCTTGGCACGTGACATGATAGGATCTGTAGTTTTAAGAGAGAGGAAATTAGCACCGTGCATCAGGAACAGGAAGACAAAAACGAGGCCGCTAATGATGGTAAATGGGCTTAGGAGACCAAATAAGCCACCATGGTAATAAACGTAAGGAGCTCCATTAAAGTTTGGATCGGGTTCTAATGTAACACCCTGGATAAGGTTTCCAACGGTTACGCCCCAGAGAAATGCTATCAGGAAGCTAGAAATAGCAATGATCCAATCCCATGTATTGCGCCATCCCTGTCCTTCCATTTTGCTACGGAATTCAAAGGTCACAGCCCTTAAAATAAGAGCAATGAGCATAAGGATAAGAGCGATAAAGAAACCAGAGAACAGTGTTGCATAGAAGTGCGGGAATGCAGCAAATGAGGCGCCGCCGGCTGTCAACAGCCATACTTCATTACCATCCCACACAGGTCCAATAGTGTTGAGAATAGCACGGCGCTCCCTGTCATTTTTGCCAAGGAAGGGCAGAAGCATGCCCACACCGTAGTCAAATCCTTCGAGGAAGAAGAAACCGATAAACAGAACAGTGATTAGGACAAACCATATTATTTGGAATACTGTTGGTTCCATAGTTAATTGTTTTTTGTTTTTAGTTTGATGAATAACTAAAAGTTAAAGGAATAATAATTAAGCTGCAGGTTGTGCCTGAACACTAGAGTCATCTACATCTGGCACTTTCTTAGCATATTTGAGCATAAGCATAACTTCAATCACTATGAGCACTGCGTAAACCAGACCCAGAGAAATCAATGAGAACCATACATCACCTGGTGTAAGGTTTGGTGAAGCAGCATCTTTGACTTTAAGCAGTCCATATACAATAAATGGCTGACGTCCTACCTCTGCCATTATCCAACCAAAGGAGTTAGCTATATAAGGCAAGAATAGAGAGAAAAATGACAACCACAGTAGCCATTTCTTGTACCGTATCTTTTTGAATAAGCCTAAGAAAGCAACCAGGAGCATTATCATACCTGCATATACCATCAAACGGAAACTCCAATATGTAAGTCCAACATCAGGTACATATTCGTCAGGTTCTCCACCGTATTTCTGGGCATATTCAACTTTAAGCTCTTTGATGCCTTTGACAGGTTTACCCCATTTGTCATAAGAGAGTAATCCTAACAAACCAGGCACTTTAAGCTCTGCAGTATTCATTTCTTTATCCTTATGAGGAATAGCAAAGAATGTGAAGTCAGATGTGGTCTCCCATGCTGCTTCTGCTGCTGCCATCTTCATTGGTTGGGCTTTAACAAGATGCTGTCCCTGGTAATGACCGATTAATGTGACCATTACAATCCCAATGAAGGCATATACCACACTATGGTTAAATGAAATCTTAAACAGTTCTGCGTTTTTGTTTTTGAGAATGTTATAAGCACTAATACCAAGAACGAAGAATCCTGCTGTTGTGATGCCTGCGAAGAAAACGTGAGGGAACTGGTACAAGACGTTTGGGTTGGTGACAAGTTCTTTGAAATTAACCATAATTACGCGGCTACCATCTTCGGCCAACTTGTACCCCACAGGCTCTTGCATGAAAGAATTAGCAATAAGTATCCAAAGGGCGGATAAGTTGGAACCTAAAGCTACCAACCACATAATAGCGGCGTGCAATTTCTTTGAGATTTTATCCCAGCCAAAGATCCACACACCAAGTAGTGTAGATTCTAGATAGAAAGCAAGTAATGCTTCTATAGCAAGAGGTGCTCCAAAAATATCACCCATAAAACGAGAGTAACCTGCCCAGTTCAGACCAAACTGGAATTCTTGTACAATGCCAGTGGCAACACCTAGAGCGAAGTTAATAAGAAATAACGTTCCAAAGTATTTTACCAACTTCTTGTACCTCTCATCACCCTTTTTGACATAAAGTGTCTCAAGAATAGCCAAGAAAATAGACAATCCCAGAGTTAGAGGGACAAAGAAGAAGTGATAAACGGTTGTGATTGCAAATTGCCATCTGGACAGACCTACCACTGCATCTAGC
>JALWNS010000448.1 GCA_027083655.1 Bacteroidales bacterium
GGATTTATTGGTTTCATAGTTTTTTTATTAAATAATTAAATTTTTTTTTCAATTTCATTTTATACAAAAAAATAGAAATAACTATTTTTTTGTTATTTCTATTTACACAGTTTTTTGTACAGTCTCAGACTTTAATAAAATCTAGTTTTTTTATTAAAATGCTAAATCTGTGCAGTTTTAGATTCAATAAAAATAATAAATGCATTTTTAAAAATAAAAAAATTTTACTCAATCTAAGAGGAATCCGGCTAATATATTGCGTGTTTGATCTATAGCTTTTTGTAAATCATCATTTACAATAATAACATCAAACTTATCTGCCAGAGACATTTCAAACTCTGCTCTTTTAAGACGTTTTTGGAGGCTCTCCTCGGTTTCTGTACCACGTTTTAATAGACGTTTTCTTAACTCTTCTATAGAAGGAGGTTTCACAAAGATAGCCAAAGATCTATCGGGAAATGCTTTTTTAATATTTAGCCCACCTATAACATCCACATCAAATATGACATTCTTCCCCATCTCAAAGAGTCTTTCTACTTCAGACCGTAATGTTCCATAATACTGGTTTTTATAAACTTCGACCCATTCTATAAATTCATTATTATCTATTTTCTTCTTGAATTCTTGTGCAGAAATAAAATAATAATCTACACCATTTTTCTCTCCTGGTCTGGGTTTCCTACTAGTAGCGGAAATAGAAAAGGCAAGGTTAAATTCCTTAATCTTAAGCATCTCATGGACAATAGTCGTCTTTCCTGCGCCCGAGGGTGCTGAAAAAATAACGATTTTTCCTCCTGCCATAATAATTACAGTTTAAAACCTATGACCAATATATCATCAGTCTGGTTATTGCCTGCCATCCATGTTTCGAGTGTTTCTTCCAGTATCCTCTTCTGCTCATCAATTGGCAGACTATGTATTGAATGTAATAACTCGTGAAAATTACGGGTCATAAACTTTCGCCTTTCGGCTCCACCGAACTGATCCTGGTAGCCATCAGAGAAAATATAGAACCACATTGGCGAATCAATCTCTATAATATGCTTGGTAAAACTTACCTGCTTAGTATACTGGAAGCCTCCTATAGACTGTCTATCGCCTCTTATTTTATGCAGCTGACCGTCCTTGGTGACGTATATCAAAGGATTTTTAGCCCCTGCAAATTCCAATATTCCTTTTTTCTTGTCTATAACACACAAGGCCATATCCATACCGTCCTGGTTGTCAGATGTATCCTGTTTCAAAGCTGCACGGATATATTTATTCTGAAGGTTTAGTATCTCTGCAGCATCAGTCACTCCTTGGCTCAAGACTATTGTGTTTAAAACTTCTGCTCCTATCATTGACATAAATGCACCTGGTACACCATGGCCTGTACAGTCAACAGCCGCAATAATTATTTTATCGTTTTTGTATGCAAACCAATAAAAATCACCTGATACAATTTCCCTTGGCCTGTAAAATATAAAACTCTCAGGTAGATGTTGTTTAATATTCTCTTCTAATGGCAAAATAGCATTCTGTATTCGTTTAGCATATTCAATACTATCTGTTATATCTTTATTTTTACGACGTATCTCTTCATTTTGTTTTGCCAGAAGGTCTCTTTGGACTTCTATCTCATGTTTTTGCTGTTCAATCTCTAATGTTCTTAATCTAACCTGTTCTTCCAGATACTCTTTTTGTTTACGCAAGCGCAGTGTATAAAGATAGACTATGAGCCACACTATCAAGCCTGCCAGTAATAGATATAAAATAAAAGCCCAAATTGTCAAATACCAAGGTGGTTTAACAATAAAAGTAAACGAATCGGGAGTACTTTCCTTTCCATAAATATTCCGGGCCTTGACATACAATGTATAAGTACCAGAGGGCAAGTTAGAATACTCCTTAACATTCTCGTGTGACCAGTTGGACCAGCCTTCATCATAACCTTTAAGGAAATAACTATATTCAATCTTGCCCGGGAAGCGGTAATAATCTGCGCTATAAACAAATCTCAAATTATTAAATTTATATTCCAACACTGGCACATCATCCTCTGTTTGCGGAGCATATCCCATATAAATGACCGAATCGGCATTTATTATTTTGACAGTACGTATAATTGCTTCAAAAGGTCTATTCCAGTCTTCGTTTATACGGCTATCATAATGAATAAAACCACCTTCGGATCCTATTAAGTACGAATCCTTATCAAGCTGAACAAAAGAAAAAACTTTGTTAATAAATGGGTAAAAAGGCTCCTTGACTAGCCTATATCCTGTATCAACATTCTGTAGTACTGCCAGTATCCAATGCTTTTGTTCCCTTTCTAATATTTGTTGCTTAAACCAAATGTTTCCTTTGCTATCCTGGTAAACAAAATTTATCGGGCCAGGGTAATTAATTATCCTATTAAGTCTATGTAAT
>JALWNS010000449.1 GCA_027083655.1 Bacteroidales bacterium
TTGTAAATCTAAAAATTCAGAGAAATCCAAATGGGTTAGCTGGGAACGAGATATTGCACAACATTATAATAAAATTTCTTTAGAAATAAATATAGATAATTTAAATCAACAAAAATGTATAGAACTTTCAAAAATAGACATTCTCTTAAGATATACAACTCTTTATTTTATTTTTTATAGTTCGAAAAACAATATTGTAAACGAACTGGAAAAAAAATTAGATGGTTTCAAAATATTAAGAAATAGTGATGACTTAAAAAAAGAAAAAGGTATTAATAAGGTTAGGAAAGCTATTAACGAAACAAAAAATAAGGGATTTGTAGTATTGTTTGTTAGTAGAGACTCTCTGAAAAAGAAAGAATTTTGGTCTGAAAAACAGATGGCGATAGAAGAAGATGTTAGACTAATTGTGGTGTTGTTGGATAATCTAAGTATAAATGAATTTCCTGCTCTTGAGAAGTATTACAATATTAAGTTTATCGATAATGATATCAATCAATTATATCAAAATATATACACACATGTAAAAAATCAATTACTAAAAAATATAGAAAACTATAATGAAAAAATAAATAATCTATATGGTAAAACTCAAAGTTGACACATTGCTCCAATAATATAAATTAAAAAATTTCATTTAAGAAGGGGGAATATGAATAACCGCACACTTGACTATGCAAAGAATCTAAAAAATCAATTCCACTTCCATGCGGCACTCAAAGTACTTGAGGAGGTTCCTGAGGAAGAAAGAGACGAAACGTATTATTTGTTGAAAGCCCAATGTTATTATCAGGATTTTCAGCTTCCAAAAACATATCGTTTTGACATTGCTTTATCGGCTCTTAATAAAATTACAAATGAAAGTGATGAGAAAAATCGCTTATTCGGTGCAATCCATAAACGAAAATATGAGTTTTTTAAAGATAAAGATGATCTTAATGCTGCCATAACATATTATGAAAAGGCAGCCAATAATATAAGTCAAGACCGCGGTTACGGCTTAGGAAATCTTCTGTATCTCTATTGCATGAAATGGGAAGATGAGGGAGTTGTTGAGGAAAAATTAGAAGAATTGGAAACGAAAGTAGAACAGTCTATATCCACGCTTAAGTCACTACAGCAAAAAGATCCGTGGGATTTAGCCAGTCTGACCAATCTATACCTTTTCAAAGGGAATATGGAAAAAGCCAAAGAGACGCTGGAAAAATACAAAGCGTGCTTCCATGGCGGTATAGATAGAGACCAGCAGATTACCCTGGTTCAGCTGGTGAAGTTTTTCGATGTTCTGCCTGATCGGATAAAAGAGAAGTTTGACGAGATAGAAATTGAATATCTTCTACAAGTGTATCCGCACTATAAAAACATCATCGAATCAGCTAGAAACATCCATGAAAAATACGGTCTGGCACTTTCCGGCGGCGGATTCAGAGCTTCCCTTTATCATATCGGGACCTTGATGCGATTGGCGGAGCTGAATCTCTTGCGGAAAGTAGAAGTTATCTCCACCGTATCGGGCGGCAGCATCGTCGGAATGATGTATTACCTGATGCTTAAACAGAAGTTTGAAAAGGGTGAAGGAGATTCGATCGATTACATTGGTTTGGTCGATGATTTGAAAAAGAAATTTCTTTCAGGCATTCAAAAAAACATTCGAATGATGGCGTTCGATAAAAGTCTTTACGATCCCTTGACACAAAAAATAGGAGAGCTCTATCAGGAACTGCTTTATGATCAAATCGGCGAAGATATCCCGACGAAAATGAGAGAGATCGATATCGTACCGGAAGGGTTCGACGATTTCAACCCCCATTTTCATAACTTCACATTGAAAAACAAAGTGCCACACATCATCATCAATGCGACACTCCTCAACAACGGGCACAACTGGCAGTTCACATCGAAAGGAATGGGTGAAAACAGCTATATGTATGATACCACCGTCGATAAAAATCCCTCTTATCCTTTCAGGCAATACGTAGAAATTTGCGGCGATATCAGTATCGGGACTTCCGTAGCCGCATCTTCGGCGGTTCCCGGATTGTTTGACCCGGTAGAGATCGACGTGTATGACGATAAAGAAAATTGCACATCCTATCGAAGTAAAGGCAAACTCAAAATCTGCGATGGAGGCGTCTACGACAACCTGGGCCTTGCCAGTCTGATCAATGACGAATGTACCCATATCATCATCAGCGACGGCTCAAAACAGATGAAAAATGATGAAAATCCCTCTATCTTCCGCCTGGATGTTCTCGGTAGAACGCAAGACATGCTTATGACGAAAAATCGCGATGCCGAATATCGCCTAGCCAAACATTTCAAAACCCAAGGCATTGTTAGAGGCCTTGTTATCTCTCATATGAAAGAAGAGATTGGCGACGAAAAGAAGCGATGTCTATTTGAC
>JALWNS010000450.1 GCA_027083655.1 Bacteroidales bacterium
CGGTAGATATGTTTTGAATACTACCGATTTTAGATATTTAAGATATGTTGATTTAAAATTAGCACAAGGAGAACACAGAATAGAGTTCAAAGGAACACATGGTACAAGTCCATATTCTGGCTGGGCTTCTACAATAGAATATAATGGTTCTATTATTTGGAATACATTAAATGGTCAAATTGCTGGAACAGTTGCAGATGTACCAAGAAAACATACTATATATGTATGTCCAGAAGGCTTCACAGACACTTCAAATGATGAAACAACTCCAGGAAATACTTGTAAAAAAACATATACTTGGAGAACATATTCTTGTCCTTCTGATGTAAATAAGAATGGTATGTCTTGGAAAGGTCCTGTTGTTAATGCTGGTGGAGATTGTGGTGGTGTTAATGTTGCCGATGGTGGGATATGTCCAGGACAACCTACAATTGTAAAAGAAAACTGTATTAGAGATTCATATACTTGTCCAATTGATGCCTCTATTGAGTGTGTTGCAAAACCAAACTCAAGTGAAAGTCAAAATATATCAAATGGATATAAATATATTGCTGGTTATTCAAATCAACATAAAAAAACATTAAGAACATTAAAAGAATGTCCCAAGTCTTCTCAACCTCAATTTTTCTGTCCAACTGGTTGGGTAAAAACTGATAATACAAGAGAATGTATTAAAGAAATAAATTCGGCATATGATATTAAACCTGGGAAGAGTCAAGCTGATTGCCCAGAAGATTTTGAATATTCAACAAAACTAGATAGTTGTGTAAGAATAGAGGAGCTTTCAAGAGAAATTGTTTTAGATAAAGATAATAAGCCATACTATTTAACTGAACAAAAAGAAGGTTATGATGACCAATTAAATGTTTGTGTTTCCAATGAAACACCAGTATGTACTGAACCAGGTTTCCACTTTGATTCAACAATTGGTCAATGTGTAAAAGAAAAAGTATGTTCTGGAACTTTAATAAATGGTGAATGTTATCAAAAACCAAGAGTAACTTGTCCTACTGGAATGATTTATGACTTAGGAACAAATAGCTGTAAATCTTCTGCACAATGTATAGCAGGAACATTTAATGATACTACAAAAAATTGTCAAGATGATAGCATGTCTTGTCCTGCTGGAATGACATATAATGATAGTATTAAAAAATGTGAAATGAAAATGACAACCAAAACACCTATTTGTCCTGAACCTGATATGGTATATTATCCAGAAGAAGAATATTGTAAAGGAGTTGCCGATTTTTCTGCTTGGTCAAATCCTGATAGCAATGGAAATTGGAGCTACAACAGTAGTACAAATGTATTATATCAAGCAAAAAATGGTGGTCCAACATATTATATAAGTGGAAAGAAATACAAAAGTTCTATATTTGAAGGACAATTTAGTGTAGGTAACGATGGAGATGATGACTGGGCTGGATTAGTTTTTGGATATACAAACAATTCAAATAATTATGTTTTCCAATGGAAAAAAGGAGATCAAGATTGGGGTGACAGTATAGATGGTAAAGCTGGCTTTACATTAATGCATATGAATGGTGGAAGTAGAAACTATATGGCAACAAACCATGACCCATCTAAAGGTGGTTATGGTTGGTCGTATGGAACTGTATATACAATGAAAATTGTATTTTCACCATTTGTATTCAAAGCATATATAAATGGAAATGAAGTTTTAAGTTATGATGGTGGAAGCAAACCAGTTTTCCCTATAGAAGCAAAAGCTGGTTTTTATAACGAATCTCAGTCTAGTGTAACATATAAAAACTTCGTAATAACAACACAAGTTATTTGTGACCCAGGCTATACATTAAATACTGCTTATCAAATTTGTTATTTACAAAATGCTGGACCTGATGCTGAATACAACTTTGAAAATAAAATGGTATACAAAGACCCAAGTTGTCCTGCTGGTGGAGTTTATGACACTAATACTGGAAAATGTGCATATGAAGCAACTTGTCCTAATGGCTCAACAATGAGTTTAGACGGATTATATTGTAATTCTGCTGCAACTTGGGAATGTGATAGTACAAATTGGACTTACCAAACAACACCAAGTCCTTTTACTGACTATGTTGGTTCTTGTTTAATTCCTACAACTTGTCCCGATGGTTCAAGAGAAGAAGATAGAAGTGGTGTAAAATATTGTGTAAGTTCAACAATAAGTACTGCTTGTGAAGACGGATATACTGCAGGTGTTATAAACGGTATAACAATGTGTCTTGCTGCACCTTTCTGTAAAGACAAATGGTTAGAAGGTGATTTTACTTGTAGTATGACATATTATTGGGAAGAATATCTTTGTCCAAATGGTTGGGATGGTCCTCTAACACAAGCGGGTGGTGATTGTCAAGGTAGTTGTGATTACAATGGTTGTGATTGTGAT